>JBOGUE010000292.1:0-5774 GCA_050695955.1 Thermomicrobiales bacterium
CGCGGGTCGTAGCTGGGGTGCTGGTCGAGGAGGACGAGCGCGGCTGGCAGCGTCGCCGCCGTGATCCCGAGGGCGACGAAGAACCACCGTCGCTCCCCCCGTCGCCAGAGGATCTCGCCTATCAGCAGGACGAGTGCGATCAGCCACAGGAAGCGGATCACCGCGTAGGCGTAGCTGTTGAGCACGAGCAGGACCTGCAGCGCCGCCAGCCACTGCCACCGCCGGGGGTTCTGGAGCACCCGCACCAACGCGTAAATCGTCAGCAACGCCGGCGTCAGCGAGATGCCGGCGACGGTCGCCGTCCGCGCGTAGACCAAATAGGCCGGCGACAGCGCCAGCAGCACCGCCGCCATGACCGGCACCAATTCCACGACGGCTACAACGCGTGTAGGGGCAGACCGGGTGCCCTTGGGCGATGTCTGCCCTGGTTCGATGGTCGACACCGCCGAATCCGCAAACCGCGTCCCGACCAACCACGTCAACGGCACCGCCAACGCCGCGATCACCGCGATCGGCACGCGCAGCGACGTCAACCCGACCCCGCCGATGGCGAACCCGGCCCAGGCCGGTAGCGCCACCACCGGCGAAAAGCCGCTGTCAGTCATCAGCCCGTCCGTCAAGTCGAAAACCACCGTTGACGGGTGCTCCCAAAAGGGGAAGAAGCGCCAGGCGGTGTATGCCTCCCAGTTGTAAGCGAAGCCGGGATGGCCACCGAGGCGACAGAGGACGAGCGCGAACGCAAGCAGCGTGAACCCGACCGGCACGACCACGGCTCGCCAGCGAATCACGAGGCGACTCCGCCGCTCGGTCGGCTCGCCGATCGCGGTGCCGCCGGTCAAGGCGGACGCGTTGGCAGACCGGCCGTTGGCGGCCATGTTCAACCGGGAGCGAATGAGCCCGAAAGCCATATCTCCAACGGTAGCGCACGGACGCCGCGACCGCTAGTCGTTCCCGCTTGCCAAGGCGAAGATCAGTGCGTCCAGGTGGTTGACGTAACGCTACGCCGATTGCATGATGTCGGGCAGATTGGTGATCTGCCGGATTGAGGCTCACCATGGCCGCGACGCCGCCGTTCGACCGAGCTAGCGCCGTGCCAGTCTCCCTGACCTCGTTCGTCGGCCGCGAGCGCGAGATTGCCGCGGTGGGCGCGCTGCTGCGCCGCGCGGATGTCCGTCTGCTGACGCTGACCGGCCCCGGCGGCGTCGGCAAGACGCGGCTGGCCCTCGCTGTTGCGGAGGAAATGACCGGCAACCTGGCTGGTGGCGCCCGCTTCGTGTCGCTTGGCGCAGTCAGTGATCCGGGGTTGGTTGTGCCGACCATCGCTCAGGCGCTTGGCATACGGGAGTTGGGCCATCGGTCGCTCCATGATCGCCTGACGGAACACCTGAGGAACACGCGCTGCCTCGTGGTCCTCGACAACTTCGAGCATCTCCTGCCGGCAGCGCCGGCGATCGTCGGCGTGCTGGAGCGTTGTTCGGAACTCAAGGTGCTGGTGACCAGCCGCGCCGTCCTGCGCATTTCCGGTGAGCACGACTACGCGGTGCTTCCGCTCAGCCTGCCGGACCCCGCATCGCGCCAGCCGCTGGATCGCCTTGCCTGTTCCGACGCGATCCGCCTCTTTGTCGATCGCGTGCAAGCGACGAGAGCCGACTTCGCGCTGACGGAGGCGAACGCCGCCACCGTGGCGGACATCTGCCGTCGCTTGGACGGCCTGCCACTGGCGATCGAGCTGGCAGCCGCGCGGATCAGGCACTTGCCCCTGGCGAACCTCCTGGACCGGCTCGCGCGGCGACTGCCGATGCTTACCGGCAGCGCTCGCGACCAACCGATGCGCCTGCAGACGATGCGTGCCGCCATCGCTTGGAGCTACGATCTGCTTGATCCTGAGGCGCAGGCGCTTCTCCGTCGCCTCGCCGTCTTCGCCGGCGGCTTCACCCTCGCCGCCGCCGGAGCCGTTACCAGTGCCCAGTGTCCAGCCGGATGCGGGGGCGGCTACATCTTCCGAACAGGTAGGTCAGGCAGAGCAGCAAACCCCGGTTGCAGACTGGGCACTGGGCTCTGGGCACTCGGTACTCGACGGTCTCGCCTCGCTCGTCGATCACAGCTTGATCCGCCAGGTCGATGGACCGGGCGGCGAGCCACGCTTCATGATGCTGGAAACGATTCGTGAGTACGGCGTGGAGCAGTTGGAGGCAAGTGGCGAAGGCGCGAACGTGCGTTCCCGCCATGCCGCGTTCTTCCTCGCCTTTGTCGAACGGCTCTGGTCAGGATGGTTTGGCGGCGCGGGGGTCGCCGGTCGTCTCGATCTGGTCGAGATCGAGCGCGACAACCTGCGCGCGGCGTTGACCTGGGCCGACGAGCAGGGAGCAGCGGAATATGCCGCGCGGATCACGCACGCGCTCCGCATGTTCTGGCGCATGCGCGGCCCGGTCAATGAGGGGCGCGCCTGGGGCGAGCGCGTGCTGGCCTACCCAACGTTGCCGGTCCATCTGCGGATCGAACTGTTGTGCGGTGCCGGTGATCTGGCCCAAATGCACGGCGACTTCCCGCGCTCGTTGGCGTTGAAGCAAGAAGCGGTGGCTTTGGCGCGGGTATCGGGACCACCCGTTCTCCACGCTGGCGCCATGCACTACCTTGGATTCACGTTTCTGGCCCAGAACCGCGACGACATCGCCGAGCGCCTCGGCGAAGAGGCGCTCGCAGTCTTCCGGTCGGTTGGCGACAAGAATTGGACGGCGACCGCTCTCAGCAATCTCGCGTCGGTGGCGTGGCGGCGGGGCGACGCTGCCCGAGCCGTAACGCTCTGGACGGAGTCGATTTCCCTTGGTCGGGAGATCGGGGGCTATTGGGCGGTGGGCCACACCCTCGGCGAGCTAGCAATGGCCCTGGCAGACCTCGGCGACGACGAGCGGGCACGGCTTCTGTACCGCGAGCCGGAGCGGGCAGCGCGGCTGTGCGGAGCGATAGAGGTCGTCCTCGATGCTCTCGACGGTGTCTTGGCCCCGACCGACCTGACGAGCTTCCAACGGGCGGAGGCGGCGTCCAGGTCCGCCTTGACCGAACGCGCATTCCAGACGGCCTGGGCCGAGGGCCGCGCGATGACGCTCGAACAGGCGTATGCCGATGCGCTCGCGGGGATCTCCGGTTCGGGTCCCGTGAGCAACATTGCCACGGACGCGGGCCGCGTAGATGCGGCAGATCGGCTCGGTTTGACCCGCCGCGAGTTGGACGTGCTGCGTCTGCTGGCCGAGGGCCGCGCGGACCGCGAGATCGCCGCCGCCCTCTTTGTCAGCCCGCGCACCGTGATGACGCACGTGCAGCACATCTTCGCCAAGCTCGGCGTCCACAACCGCAAGGCGGCCGCTGTGTTCGCCATCGAGCACGATCTTGTCTGAGCCGGGTTGAGCCGCCACCCCGACGATCTACCTACCTACGTAGTGCCGCTTCCGCCCTGCCAAACAGATCAGCAATGAAATCAGCAATCGCTGCCGATGTGCCGCCGGGTCGGCGGGCGCAGGCTTTGGCCATGAGTCTCGTGCGGAGTGATCGTGGACATGAGGTCATGCGCGTTCCTTCCTCCCAGCTACCGACCCGCGAACGCGGTCTGATGGTCATGACTGGCGTCGCGCTAATCACCAGCCTACTGCTGGGCGGCGCGGCAGGTGGCAGCCTGTTGTCCTCGCGGGGCGCGGCCTGGGAGGGAACGGTCGCGAGGTCGGTGAGCGCTGTCGAGCCCGCGCCGGCGACGCCGACGGCCACGCCCGTACCGCCGTCGCCGCCGTGTTGGGACGATGCGGAGACGCACGGGCCGGTCGGACCGCCCGTCGAGCGCTGGCGATTCGAGCGGGGGCGCACGGTCTTTTCGGCCCCGGTCCTGGCTAACGGCGTCCTCTTCGTCGGCAGTTGGGGCGGCTACCTCTACGCGATCGACGCGCGGACCGGCGCCGATCGCTGGACCTACCGGACCGGACGTATGGTGCATGCAGCACCGTTGACCGGTGCTGGCCTGGTTTACGCCGCCGATATGGATGGGACCGTCCATGCGGTCGATGCGTCGACGGGCCACCCCCTGTGGCGCGTTGCCGCGCGCGACTACCCGGCCATGGCGCTCGCGGGCGACGCGCTGCTCGTCGTGAGCGGCAAGAACGGTTCGGCGCCTGCCGTTGCCGGCGACACCGTCTACGTGGGCGGGGGAAACGACGATCTCATCGTCCAGTCCCTCGACGCATCGACCGGGGCCGAGCGGTGGCGCGTACATCTGACTCGGCACGGGCTTTATGCCCTGGACACGGCGACCGGCGTCGAGCGCTGGCAGTTCGGCACGGAGACGTGGGTGAGCGCCGCCCCGGCCGTCGCCGGTGATTGGATTTACGTCGTCGATGAGGCGCTGCACAAGGTGAACGCGGCGACTGGTTGGGAACGCTGGCGCGTGCCGATGGAGCGGGATATCGTTGTCAGGCATGCGGTGGCACGAAGTGGAATGGTCCACCTTGTGGTCGACGTGTCGTCGCAACCGGCCGATAGCGCGGGCGTCGTCAGCGCATGGGTCTATGCCTTCGATGCCGTCTCCGGCGCCGAGCGCTGGCGATTCCCAACTGGGAGCGCCGTCTCGTCGGCGCCCGCGGTCGCGGGCGACACCGTTTATGTCGGTGGCGACGCCCGCAATCTCTACGCGCTGAACGAAGCGACGGGCGAGGTGCGCTGGCAGTTCGATCTCGGCGCGCGGCTCTCAACGCCCGTCATCCACTGCGGCGTGCTCTACGTCGGGCTCCATGGCGGTTCGTTGGTCGCGATCGCCAACTCGTAACGGGGAATGGACCGAAGAACGCGGTCCGCCGGCCCTTGTCTCATCTTGTTACCATCCTGAACGCGGTGTAGCGTACTGCCGCGTGCAAGCGAGATGGTCGTGAGAGGGAGGCATCGATGAAGGCAGCGGTGACGGCGTCGGAACCGCGATATAGCCCGGTCCCGCTCGACGAAATCCGGGCGGCGCAGCAGCGGACCGCCGGAATGGCGGCGCGGACGCCGCTAGTGCGGCTCGACGTCGAGGACGCGCCGGCCGAGATCTGGCTCAAGCTGGAATGCTTGCAGCCGATCCGCTCCTTCAAGCTACGCGGCGCGGCGAACGCGATGCTCGCCGCCGGGCTGGAAGCGCTCGCCGGTGGGGTCTGGACCGCCAGCGCCGGCAACATGGCCCAGGGTGCCGCCTGGGCGGCGCGGGCGCTCGGCGTGCCTTGCGCCGTCGTCGTGCCGGACACCGCACCGGAGACGAAGATCGCGGCAGTCCGCCGCTACGGCGGTGAGGTGATCACCGTCTCGGTCGCGGAGTGGCTCGAGATCTTCCGCACCCGCTACCGCGCGGGCATGACCGGCGTCTTCGTCCACCCCTACAGCGACCTGGCCGTCATGGCCGGCAACGGCGTCATCGGGCTGGAAATCCTGGAGGACCTGCCGGAGGTCGACGCGGTCGTCGTGCCGTGGGGCGGGGGCGGACTCTGCTGCGGCATCGCCTCGGCGATCAGGGCCCTGCGCCCGGGATGCAAGGTCTTTGCCTGCGAGGTCGACACCGGCGCGCCGCTCGCCCCTTCTCTCGCCGCCGGTCAACCGGTCGAGGTGCCATTCAATCCAAACTTCATCGACGGCATCGGCGCCCCCTTCGTCAACGAAGAGATGTTCGACCTCGCCGCCACGCTCATCGACGGCTCGCTCGTCGTCACCAAGGACGAAACCGCCGCCGCCCTGCGCCTGATCCTGGAACGCACGCGCGTCGTGCC
>JBOGUE010000293.1:0-3766 GCA_050695955.1 Thermomicrobiales bacterium
GGCTGGAGGTCTTCGACGAGGCTGGGCACGCGCTCGGTACCGTGACCGACCTGATCGAGACCGGCGCGCACGACGTGCTGGTGATCGCGCCGCTAGGCGGCGGCAAAGAGTTGCTCCTGCCCAACCACGCCGACGTCGTTCTCGATGTCCGGCCAAAGGAGCGCCAGATGACCGTGCGGCCGTTGATCTACGACGAGTAGGTGTTCGGCACGCGGCGGCATCGCTCGGGACCGGGGCTGCAGGTCCGATCTACGCACGACGAAGCCTCTCCGAGGCTGAGAACGACGCGGTCGTGCGAACTAAAGGTCGGCCACTGCTTCCAAAACGCGCAGTGTCAACGCGGCGGCGCGCTTGCCCACTTCCGACATCGGAAAATCATCGGCGCCGCCGAGGAGATCGGTGGCCGCGTGGTACTCGTTGTTCGAGATGTCTTTGATTGTCAGGAACGGCACGCCGTGAAGGGCGCAAACCTGGGCGACGGCGGCAGCCTCCATGTCTTCACAGAGGGAGCCGTGACGGCCGTGAAGGACGTCGAGCCGGGCCTGCGATTGTGTCCAGACGTCTGCTGAGGCGACAGCGCCGACGCCGGTGACCGGATCTCGGTAGTCGACGGTCGCGGGCCATCCGAGGGCTGGGGGCCAAGGGTCCGGCACCCAGTTTTCCGTGGCGGAACGAGCGATCGCGACGAGCGTTGGGTCGCATGGAAGCTCGTCCGCCTTGATCTCTTCGCCGGCGAAAGCGTAGCCAAAGCCTTTGTAGTGCTCGTCGCCGCCAGCGAGGACGTGGACCGCGCTGTGGAGGACGACGCGGTCGCCGATGACGACGTCGCCGGGCATGATCTCGCGCCGGTGGGCGCCCGCGCAGCCGAAGTTGAGCACGGCGGCGGGATTGTGGGCGTCGATGAGGCGTTCGGTGGCGGCAGCGGCGTTGATCAGACCAATGCCGGACAAAACCGCGACGACAGGTCGGCCGCCAACCGTAAGCCGGCGTTCGAGCCAAATGCCGCCGCGTATCTCGCGTTCGACCGTGGCAGCCTCGATGAGATGGCGTAGCTCGGACGCCATTGCGACGACGATGCAGATGGGTCGTGTTGTCACGGTCGTATGCCTACTCGAAGATCGACAGGGCGATGCTGACGGCGAGGATTGCCAGCACCACGGACGAAAGCAGGGTGAAGGTGCGGTCGCCGATCTTGGAGAAGCCGCGGGTGACGACGACGACCGTGGCGACCGGCGTCGCCATAAAACAGAGGATCGCGAGGTCGATCAACCCCCGCGCGTGACCGTCGCGCAACGAGGGGAGAATCTCGTCAAAGGCGTCGACCTCGCGACCGAGCGATTCGCCGGCGATGGCCGCCCAGACGAGCCCAACGGCCAACAGCGCCGCGCCGAGGCGAAAGCCGGTTTGGAGAGAGCGCACAGCCGCCGCGTAGAGCGGCGCCAGGTCGTCGCGCGATGCGGCAGGTGTCTGGTCTTCAACTGGGATGTTTGGGTTCATGTGCGTGCTCATTCCTGTCCCGGCAAGGTAATGCCAAACGCCTTCAAGATCAACGAGCCGCCGAGGTAGAGCAAGATCAAGACGAAGATGGCGACGAGGTTATGTGTCCTCAGTTTGCGGGTCAGCCGAGAGCCAGCCTGCGAGCCGACGAAGATGCCGATCATAGCTGGGACGACAACCGTCGGGTCGATTTTGCCATCGGCGTAGAAGACGAACGAGGTGGCGACGGCGGTGATGCCGACCATGAAGGAGCTGGTGCCGGCCGCGGCTTTGACCGGGACGCGCATGAGGAGGTTCATCGCCGGCACCTGGATAACGCCGCCGCCGATGCCGAGCATGCCGGAAAGGACACCAGCAAAGCCGCTCACCCCCAGGCCGAATGGCACGCGGCTCGGCACATAGCGGACGTCGATGCGAGCGGCCGGATCGGTGTAGCTGGCGCCGAGGCGCCATTCGTCACCGCCGGTCATCACGGCGGGCGCGCTCTGTTTGCGGCGGATGGCCATCATGGCAGCGGCGTAGACGAGGACCAATCCAAAGATGACGTTGACCAGACGTTCGTCGATGCTGACCGCGACCAGCGCGCCAGCGAGCGCGCCGGTGGCCGTGGTGACTTGAAGGAGGGTGGCGAGGCGCAGGTTCGTGAACCGGCTGCGAAGGTGGACCGATGAGCCGATGACGGAGTTCGTGACGACGGCGACGGCGCTGGCGCCAATCGCGATTTTTTGGTCGACGCCGAAGAAGAGGGTGAAGATCGGGACGAGGAAAACCCCACCGCCGAGGCCGAGCATCGAACCGAGGATGGCCGCGGCGGCGGATACCACCCCGAGTCCGATCGCCGTCGATAAATCCACCCGCGAGTACTCCCTGTGCTGAATCGTGCCCTCGAACTCGTGCGGCCTTATAGCACAGTTCCGGCCGATGGTTTTCTGGTTGACATAGCCTGACGCGAATGGGAGACTGCCCGCGATGGCGGATCCTGACGGATGCCGCGTCGCAGCTTGTCAAACAGCAAGGGGTGCCCGCCGCGCGCCGCGCCGTGGGCTCACAGGGGGAAGCCGGTGCGATGCCGGCGCTGTCCCGCAACTGTATCGCCGTTTTGATCTTCGGAACGACGGAGCCAGAGTACCCGCCCTTGCGTGCGTCCGACGCCCTCGCGCGAAAGGGGAGGACACCGCATGGCGGTACCGCAACCGCACCACTGACCCCAAGCAAACTCGTGACGCCGCTTGATCGCCTGTGCAGGCGCGATTCGGGCGACGTCTTGTGCCGTGCGCTGATTTGAACTGATGATGCCAAGAAAGGGTTTGCCATGGGTGGTGATCTGGGACGGCCGCGCCGTCGTCTGATGATCTCGTCGATGCTCTTTGTCGCGTTGCTTTCGCTGATCGCCACTGCCGCACCGGCAGCCGGCGCCAAACAGGCGACGCCGGCCGCTGCGCTGGCCGTGGACGCGGCAGCGGTATGGTTGGTTTCCCAGCAAGCCGATGACGGCTCGTACGCGGGATTCGACGGAGAGCCTGACCCCGGCGCGACCGCCGATGCCGTGATCGCGCTGGCCGCCGCTCGGCAGGCGGGCGCGGACGTCGATCTGAGCGCGCCGCTGGCCTTTCTCGAAGCGAACGCGTTGGTCTACGCCCAGACGGGGCCAGGGCAGGCGGCAAAGCTGGCGCTGGCGGTGGTTGCCGCGGGCGGAAACCCGCGCGACGTAGAAACGGTCGACCCAATCGCCTTGATTACGCGTAGCGGGGACGAGGAGACCGGACTCTTCGGGTTCGGCGTCTTCGATCACGCCCTGATTGTGCTGGCGCACGTTGCCGCCAACGAACCGGTGCCGGACGTGGCGGTTGAGGCGATGCGGACGACCCAGATCGACGATGGGTCGTGGGCGTTCGACGGCACCATGGACGCCGGCGCGGGCGACACCAACACAACTGCCGTGGTGATTCAAGCGCTGGTTGCCATGGGTCACGGCGATGACCCGATGGTGGAAAGTGCGCTTGGGTATCTAGCGACCGTGCAGGCGGAGGGTGGCGGGTTTGCCTATCAGCCTGCCGATCCGTTGGCGCCCGATGCCAACTCGACGGCGTTGGTTGTGCAGGCGTTGATTGCCGCCGGGGAAGATCCTGCTTCTGGTGATTGGAACGATGCGGCGGGGGCGCTGGTTGGGTTCCAGAATCCGAGCGGCGCTTTCCGGTACACCGATACGGAGGCGGACGATAACTTCTTCGCGACGATCCAGGCGCTGCCGGCGATCGCGGGGCTGCCG
>JBOGUE010000294.1:0-4063 GCA_050695955.1 Thermomicrobiales bacterium
GGTGGGGTGGGACCGAAGCGGGTGCGGGGAGTGATCGGGTGCCTGTTCGGCGGGGCGATGATCGCCGCGCCGTTCCTGGCGCTGACCTATGGGCTAACCGAGGGGTTGGCGGTGATGGTCGCCGCTCTGGTCGCCACCACCTTGCTGGCGTTCGACGCGGCGCGCACGGCCATCCCGGAGGTGCGCCCGCGTCTGACGGTGGTCGCGGTGGTGAACGGGGTGCTGGCGGTCGCGGGGGGAGTGGTGTTGGTAGTACGGGTATCATAGATGAAGCGATAGTATCCACCATGGTGTATAACACATGGTGGAGGTCTGGAAACATGCGCCGGACAAACATCTATCTTGACGACCATCAGGTGGACGCGCTTCGGCTGCTCGCGGCCGCGGATCGGCAGAGTATGGCGACGCTGGTGCGCGAAGCCGTCGATGGCTACCTTCAGCAGCGGCTGGCTGACGATACGGCTTGGCGAAACGAAATGGCCGAGACGATCGACCGGATTCGATCACGGATACCTTCGTCAGTGACGCCGGCCGAGATCGAGGCGGATATTATGGCCGCCCGAGATGAGGTTCGTGGGCAACGACGTGCTGCGCGCGGTCGTTGACACGAACGTCTGGGTTCCGGCTGTCCTCAACCCTGCCGGATTTCCGGCCCGCATCCTTGAAGCGTTTGTCGCCGGTAGGTTCGTCGTTGTGACGAATGAACTGCTGTTGGACGAGCTTGGGGATGTCCTTCGTCGTCCTCGCATCGCGCGACGATATGGGATTGCTGAGGCCGACGTGGCAGCACTTGTCTCCTTCCTGCGGCATCATGCGGCGATCGTCGAGATCTTCGGGGAGATTAAGCTCTGCCGCGATCCCGATGACGACGTCGTGATCGAGACGGCACTGCGAGGAGACGCGGACGCGCTCGTGTCACGCGACGAAGATCTGGCGCGAGCTCCTGGTCTTGAAGCTGCGCTACGGCAGCTCGGCGTTGAGGTCCTGACGGTCCAACGCTTCATCAATCTGCTGGCGAACGAAAGCGAAGTGTCGGACCTGAGTTCGTAACGACGGATCTCACACCCACACCTTCTCCGCTTCCCCTTCGCCTCGCTTCTTCTGCATCCAGATGCCGTGGTGGCCGCGGCCGTAGTAGTCCTGCCCTTTGCCGACCGGCAGATACCCCTCCCGGCGGTAAAGCGCCTGGGCGACCTCGTTGCGTTCCTCGACCATCAGCACCACATGACCCTTCGGCATCAACACTTCCAGACTGCGCAGGAGTTTCGTGCCGACGCCCCGCCGGCGCGCGGCGGGATCGACGCAGAGGTTGATCACCCGCGCCTGGCCGCCCTGCCGGTCGCCGATCGCGCAGCCGACAATGTGACCCCCCTCGCGGGCGATCAGGAAGTAGACACGGGGGAGGAACCAGAGGACGATGAGGGTCGTCAGGCCGTAGGCGAGCGGCGGGCGGAAGGCGCGCCGTTGCAGCCGCGCCACGGCCTGCAGGTCCCGCAGGCCGGCGCGCGTGATGGTCACCGCCCTCAGCGCCGCCTGGTCGAACGGCATGCCGGGCGGAACCGGCGCCGCCGGGCCAAAAATGTCGCCTTCGTGCGTCATAGTGCGTCCGGGGCCCGGGACCACGCGGCCATCCCGTCCGCCGCCACCGGGTTGGTTCGGGCGCATGGTACACGAAGCGCCCGCACTGTCCAGTCACCCACCACGGTCAATCAAGGACCATCGACGACGGAGCGCGAGCGCGACCAGCGGGACCCCACGCCGTCGTCTCCAACCCCGCGGTCGGCTGACCACGTGCCTATCCACGGGCGCATGCCAGGAACGGCGATCGCATTGCTTGCTGGCGCCTGGTAGGGTGGTGGCGTTGCGCTTCGTAAAATGGAACTCAGGGTCTAGTAAGGGGCTGGTACCTATAGGATAGGAAGGTGATTGACCGCCGCAAAGTTCGGACTAGAGTGAATCTGGTTCTGTGTGCGACAGATCGACAAAGCGCTCGACCACGGCGCGGATGCGGCTTCTCCGTGTCGTGCGGTGTACCCGAGCGATCTGCTCAAGCTACCAGGGGAGGCAGGGTTCGACCATGGATGGCAAACGGTTTGACGATCTGAGCCGGGCACTAGCCCAGGGGCGCACCCGGCGCGGCGTGCTCAAAGGGCTCGCCGCCGGGGTCGCCGCCGGGGTCGCCGCCCTCACCCGCCGGGGCGACGCGGCCGCTCAGCGCCTGCCGAACGGGGCGGCCTGTCGCCGCGCCACCCAATGCGCCTCCTTCCAGTGCGCCGACGGGGTCTGCTGCACCACCAGCTGCACCGGCCAGTGCGAAGCCTGCGACCTCGCGGGCGCGGTCGGCGCCTGCACCCCCCTGCCCGCCGGATCGCAGCAACACGGCGCCCGCCCCGCCTGCACCGGCACGGCCGTCTGCCAGGCGAGTTGCGACGGGGTCGAGACCCGCTTCTGCACCCAGTACCCGGGACTGGACATCTCCTGCGCCCCCGGCACCTGCGACAACGGCTTCGGCTACACCTACGGCTGCGGTGGCGATGGCACCTGTCATCCGCTGGATGAGAGTTGCGGTCTCTATGTCTGTGCCGCCGACGCGACCGCCTGCTTGACGACCTGTCGCAGCGACCGCGAGTGTGTCGGCGCGGCCTTCTGCCTCAACGGCGTCTGTCAGGAAGACCGGGAGTTGGGGGAGGAGTGCACTGCCGATGCCCAATGCCAGAGCGGCATCTGCGCCCAGGGAGTCTGCTGCGCCAGCGCCTGTCCGGGGGGCTGCGAAGCGTGCAACGTGCCCGGCAATCTGGGGTTCTGCACGGTGATCCCCGACGGCGGCGCCTGCGACGGCGGCATCTGCTGTGACGGGGACTGCGTCGACACGAGCAGCGATCTGGAGCACTGCGGGGCGTGTGACAACGCCTGCGACTTGACCCCGAACGGGCCGTGCGAGCTCGACCCGATTTGCCAGGCGGGGAACTGCACCTTCACGCCGCAACCCGCCACCGTCCTCTGCCGCCCGGCGGCCGGCATCTGCGACGTGGACGACTATTGCGACGGGGTCGCGATCGTCTGTCCACCGGATGCCTTCCAACTGCCGAGCGTCGAGTGCCGGGCCGCGGCCGGGATCTGCGACGCGGCCGAGTTCTGCACGGGCACCGGGCCGGACTGCCCGCCCGATCTCTTCGCGCCACCGAGCCAGGTCTGCCGGGCGGTGGCGGGACCGTGTGATCTGGCGGAGTTCTGCACCGGTGCCTCGGCAGCGTGTCCACCGGACGCCTTCCTATCAAACAGCGTCCAGTGTCGGCCGGGCGGGACCGGGATCCACGCGGTCTGCGATCCGCCAGAGGTCTGCAGCGGCAGTGCGGCGGCCTGCCCGCCCGACGCGTTCACCCCCGTGGACACGGCCTGCGAGACGGGCAATCCCTGCACCAACGACATCTGCAACGGGCAGGGCATGTGCGTCACGGGTGCGCCGAGAACCTGCCCCAATCCGGAGCACATCTGCGTTCCCAGTACTGGCGCCTGCGTCTGTCCGACCGATCAGCCGCTCGATTGCGGCGCCTTCTGCGGCGTGGAGTGCTGCGTCAACAACCAGTGCAGCCCGACCGAGCTCTGCGATGCGACCGGCACCTGCGTGCCGCAAGGGATCGACCTGCGCCGCGTCGACGGCGGGGTGATGGAGGTCGACGACGACCTGACCATCTCCGTCAACGGCGCCATCGTCTTCGAGGAGCACGACGGTGTCATCACCACCTACCCGCCGTTCAACCTCTCGCTCAACAACGGCGACCAAATCCGGGTCCAGGCGTTCAACGTCATGTGTTGCCGCGCCCACATCGACGCGTTCGAACTCTTCCGGCCAAGCGACGGCACGACCCAGGTGCTCGAGCCGGCCACGTTCGACGAAACCGACGTCGGCGCCGGGCTGATTCTCGACGAGTTCTACGACGAGACCTTCACCGTCAACCTGCCGCCGAACCCCTAAACCGGTCCGGCGCACCTGACGGAAGACCGTAGCGAGAGGACGGAGTCGAAGAGCGATAACCGAGCGGGCCGGCGCGATGCGCCGGCC
>JBOGUE010000295.1:0-5985 GCA_050695955.1 Thermomicrobiales bacterium
GGCAAAGCGCCAGCGAAGATCAGCCTTGTGCCGCTTCGCTCAGCGCCAGCAACGACGGCAGCGTCACGTCCAACCGTCGCCACGAATCGCCGGCGTCCTCGGTCAGCCACAGTTCGCCGTCCTGCATGCCGGCTATCAACGTATTGGGCCGTTCACGCAATGACAGGAGTGAGTAGGGCATGTATGGCAGCGGCCGGGCCAATGAGCCATTGCCGCCCAACGGCTCCCACGCCGCGTCGCCCTGCTTGCGGAAGAGCACGCCCTGCGATTCGCCGTTTCGCCGGTGCGCTTCGCGGGCGCCGTAGCTGGCCGAGACGTACCACAGGTCTGGATCGGCCACGTCCACGGCAAGACCCCAGACATAGTGCCGGTCCATCCCCGCGTCGACCTCCCGCCACACCGTCCCCGCGTCGGAGCTCATCGCCACTCCGCCCCCGGCTGCTTCGTAGACGCGATCAGGCGCGGCGGGGTGGGTCGCCAGGCAATGCGAGTCGTGGTAGCTCCCCGGCTTCCGGTCTTCCCACGTGTGGCCGCCGTCGCGCGAGCGCATCACGCCCCCCAACTCGATCCCGACGTAGATTCGCTCGGGGTCGACGGGATGCGCGGCGATCCAGCGGACGTGGCTGGTCCACGGGCGGGGTGGGAATGACCACGTCGGCGCACTCGGCAGCTTCGGCAAGTCCGGGAAGGACTCCCAGGTTCGACCGTCGTCCTCTGAGCGGTAGAGATTGCTCGGCTCCGTGCCGGCATAGACCGCACGTCCCCGCGCCGGCGCGATGGCGACGGAGAGGACGCGCTTGTCGGAAATCCCCTCGCCGACCTGTTCCCAGGTCGCGCCGCCGTCGAGACTCCGGTAGAGCCCGTCGTCGAAGGCGCCGGCGAAGACGCGGTCGGGATTCGTCGGATCGACGGCGATGCATTGCGCCCCGCTCCCTTCGAGGGCGAGCGCGACCTCGAATCGCTCCCCGTCGTCGCTGTCGATGCGCGCCACGGCGTCTCCCGTGGCGGCGACCAGATGAATTGGTAGCATAGATAATGTCTCCCGCGCCTATCCACCGAACGCTTGCGCCGCGGCGCGCGCGATCTCCTCGGGCGGGACATCGTGCAGTCGCTGGGCAAGTCCCCAACGGTGGCCGAAGGGATCGGTAATATGTGGAGTGATCGTGTGGAATCCGTCAGGAACTGCCTTCACCGTGGTCTGAGTCACCGCGTTCCTCCTCTGCTTCCTTGCCGCGTCGTTCCGTCGCTGCCGTCCCAGAGGACGGCGAAGTCGCTCAATTCGACGACGTTGCCGTCCGGGTCGTCCAGGTAGAGCGCCAGATTGCCGTTATCGAACTCGTACGGTTCGTATGGGACGCCGAGCGCCTCGAACCGCGCCTGGTAGGCGGGGAGGGCGTGTCGCGGCGCCCGGATCGCGAAGTGGACGTGACTGCCGCCGCGCCCGTGGTGGATCGCCTTCGCGCCGCCCGCCTCCCGCGACCAAAGCCCGAGGAAGCTCTTGCCGCCCAGGGCGAGCCAGACCGCCGGGCGGTCCTCGCCCCACCGGTCAATGACCTCCAGGCCGACGACTTCGGTGTAAAACCGCTCGCTGGCGGCAAGGTCGTGCACCTCCAACGCCATCTCGTAGAGACCGATCGTCGCCGGCGCCTCCGGCGCCTCGCCGTCGATCTGCTGCTCCGCAACTGGTGACAACAACGTGGGCATTGCGATGTCCTTTCTGATGTCTGTCGGTCGGATGGGCGCCGCGCCTATGGCAGGATGGTGCGCTCCTCGGCGAGGTCCAACGCCGGCAGGACATGTTCAGCGAGACGGGTGATCGAGCCCTCGGCATACGGCGGGTCCGGGACAAGCACGATCCGCGCGGCGCCGGCCGCGACGAACCGGCGGAGCAGCGGGAGAAGGTCGCCATCTGGGATCGCACCCAGGAAGACCTGGGCGGAGCGCGCGATCGCCGCCGGCTCCCGTCCAGCCGCACGGCAGCGATCATCAAGCGCACGCGACCGCTCGGCGAACTCGTCAGGATCGGCGCCGGAGTAGTTCCATCCCTGCGCCCGACTGACCACAACGTCAAGAATTCGGTTGCTGCTCCCACCGACGATCAAGGGGGGATGCGGCCGCTGGACGGGACGCGCGCCGCACCGTGCGCGACGCAGGCGAACGTATGACCCGTCAAAGTCAACCGCCTCCTCGCGCCAAAGCCGGCGCAGCACGTCGCAGGTCTCGTCCAAGAGCTGCACCCGTTCACGCAGCGGCGGGAAGGGCAGACCGTAGGCGTCACAGTCCACCTGTCCGACGGGCGCCGAACCCGCGCCCAGGCCAAGCTCGATCCGTCCACCAGTTATCACGTCAAGCGACGCCGCCATCGTCGCCAGCATGGCTGGATGTCGATAGCCGACATTGGCAACCATGACGCCGCACCGGACGCGTGGCGTCTGCACCGCCAGCGCCGTGAGCAGCGTCCACGCCTCCAAGCATGACCCTCCGGATTCGGGCGGCTGAAGGTGATCAAAGACCCAAACGCTCTCGAATCCGGCCGCCGCGGCTTCCCTCCAGGCGCGGGCGACCTCCCCATACGTCGCTCCGAACTGATGCGGTTTAATCCCGACGCGCACCATACGCTGTCGCCCTACCCGTCCCCTCTCTCCGATCCCTCGATTCCTCGGGACGGCAAGCTCTCGCTATCTTCGTCCAGATAGAGATCGTCGCCGCGCTGTAAGCGGCGGGCGATGGAGGCGGTTTGCAGCATCGAGCGGCTGGTCGGGGCGTGGGCCGCGAGGTAGCGAGCAACCGCGACCAGGACACGGTGCGCCGCTGCCGACTCCTCCGGCAGCAACTCGTGGAAGAGCGCGCTCCCGGCTTCGAGCATCTGATAGGAGTGGAACTCGCCGTCCTCCCGCAGCAAGACGTGGCCGAGGGCGGCGATCAGCGGCGCCGGATCGTGACCGAGCGCCAGGTAGCGATAGGTGACGTCGGCCGCCGGCTGGACCTGTTGTTCGCGGTCAAGCAGTTCGCGCAGGCTTACCAGGAGCGCGTCGCCCTCGGTCGGCAACGCATCCAGGTCTGACTGACGATACTCCGGCAATTTTGCGGACGGCATGTTCAGGAAGCGGTCGAGATAAATCCGCATCGCGCCGTGGAAAACGGCGCGCGTCAACTCGACCGACGGCGCGCGGCGCATCGACTGATGAACCGCGTTGGCATGGGTGAAGGTGTGCAGGACCGTGATCCAGTCGCCGAACTCGTTGGACGTGTGGAAGCGGGCCACGCGCAGAGCGGCGGCGTAGCTGACGGCGCGGCTGACGCCAGTCAAAGGCGCGCCGGCCACCAGCGCTTGGGCCAGCGCCTCCGCGATCGCGGCCGGGTCCTCGCCCAGCAGCATCGCGATCAGGTCGTCGTCCGCCCGCCAGGCGGCGCTGCCTCCCGCTGTCGCCACCAGTTCCGGCAACCGCGCAAAGACCGGCTCCAGGAGCGCCACGATATCGACCGGGTGCCGCCAGGCGTTGAGCTCCTCGGAGCGCCGGCTATTGATGAGCACTGGCACGAGGCTGGGCAGGATCGCCCCGGCCGTTTCCGCCTCCCAGCCGACCAGGTCAAGCAGTTCACACGCCTTGTTGACGAAGTCGAGGGAGTGCCCGCCGTCGAGGAAGTAGTGGTCGGTGGTCGCGGCAAGGAGGATGTCGGCGATCACCCGCGGCTCGTGGCCGGCGTGGATGGCGGTCAGCAGCGACCGCTCCGCCCCGTCCCTATCCCGCACCTCGACGAACTGCCGGAACCACGTCTTCAACCGCTCGGCCGAGACGTCGGCGGTCGGCAGCGGGTCGAGCGCAAACCGGGGCGGTTCGCCCGCGCAGTCGCGGGCGACGTTAACCAGCCCGTGAAACAGCGCAAGCGCCTGGTCCTCCACCGACAGTCGCGGCAGGACGTTGCCCATCGCGGTCATGATCGTCAGTCCAGACTGCCACCCACGATCGCGATACGTTGCGCCGAACCGGCCGCCGACGTCGAGCACCTCACGGGCCGCCACGTCGAGTTCCTGCAACGCCAGCACGTTCTTGATCAGCACCAGGCCGAGCTGCTGCTCCAAACCGTCGCGCAGGCGGGCCTTGGCGTACCCAGCCCGGTCGTCGCGCCGCGGCCGGGGATCGACATAGACGACGCCGTCGTCCACAACCACCTCGTACGTCTGCACGTCGTCGGCGAAGGGATCGAAGGTGCCGCCCGATTCGAGGTCGAACCGGGCGTGGTGCCAGTGGCAGGTCAGGATGCCGTCGCGCACGCTCCCCTTGTGCAGCGGGAAGCCCATGTGCGGGCAGCGGTTGTCGACCGCGTAGACCGTGTCGCCCGTCGACGAGGAAAAGACGGCGATTCCGTGCCGCCCGCCGGAGACGACTGTGACGCCGTTCAGCTCAGATCGCGGACCGACGCGGACGAGGTGACCATTGGCGCGATTCGAGGTGGACGGCTGGGACTCGATGGTTTGGACCATGACGTCACTCCTCACGATCTAACCGCTACGAAACAGGATCAGGAACAGGAACAGGAGACGGCCGCCGGAGACGACTGGTGAGATCGAGCACCTCGGTCACCATCGCATTCATCCGGCGCAACACGCCTTCGTCAGCAATCAACCCGCTTTCGGCGTCGATTGCCGAGTTGGGCACCGAGACGACGGTCCGAGCGCTGATGCCATTGATCGCGCGGGTCGTGTGATGAAGGGCATTGATCACATTCTGGGCGCCCCCGCCGAGCGCCATCAGCCCGACGACCTTGCCGCCAAGGTGAGGCGGATCGTCGTCGATCAAGTAGTCGAGGGCATCGAGCACGTTCTTGACGGCGCCGGTGATCGTACCGTGGAAAGTCGGTGAGCAAAAGATAAAGGCGTCGGCGACGCGAACTTCGTTGAGCAGCCAGGCAAGGGTCTCGGGATAGCGGTCCACCGACCAGTCGCCGTTGTAGATCGGCAGGCCGAGCGTGCGCACGTCTGCCAACACGGCCTCCGCCCCCGCCGCCTCCGCCAGCCGGAGCGCGGCATCCAGCGCGCCGCGGCTGCGAGAGCGTTCGCTCATACCCCCGCCAATGCCGAGGATGCGGACGGAGCGGTCGTGTGGTGTGCGTCCATTCTCGTTGATCACGAGTTTCCCCTCCCCAGTTATGCCCGCGCGAGATCGATCCCGAAATGATTCCACAGCGCGGCGCGCATCGCGCCGTCATCGCCGAGCGACGTCTCGTCCTGCGCACCATCAACAGTCACGATGAGCCGGTCGCGGCTGAGCGTAATCCGCCCATCTGGTCGGGCCAAGGAGCAGAGCGCGCCCCGCGTGAAGTGCGAGTCGGGCAAGGTTTGCAACTCGACGCAGCGCCCGACGAAATCGTCGAGGCGGCGTGGGATCAACGTGAAGCTGTAGACGTGCTGCCAGCCATCGTTCCCATCACGCTGGCTGAGCCGGCGCAATTCGCCGGCGACGTCAAAGCGATACCGGCCGCCGCCGGGAAATGCCTGTTCCTCATCCTCGACATACCGCACCGGATGCCCGAAGGAATTGCGCCCGGCCCCGACGTCAACCAGCCACCGATCCGACGAGTCGACCGGCTCGACCAACAGCACCAGGTGGTCGAAGACTGGGCTGAGGGTGCCGTCCTCATGCGGCCATTGTGCCGAAACCCGCGTCACGCGAAACCCGATCGTTTCAAGCATGATCCCCAACAAACCGTTCAGCTCATAACAGAACCCGCCGCGCCGCCGCCGCACGATCTTGTCGATAAGCGCCTCCGGCTCAAACCGGATCGGCCGCCCGAGCGGGATGATGTCCAGATTCTCGAACGGCACCGCTAAAAGATGCGCCCGCACAATACCGGCCAACGTCTCCGGGCTCGGCTCGACCGGCCCGTCATAGCCGATCCGGTCGAGGTACGAGTCAACTGATAGAGCAAGCGCACGTGCCGTGGTCGTCTCAGTCACCATGCGTCTCAGTCCTCGTTCCTCGC
>JBOGUE010000296.1:0-3115 GCA_050695955.1 Thermomicrobiales bacterium
TTTGCTTGGTCCGTGACAACTGGACGATTTGACCATCATAGTGTTGGTTGTCGCCGCGCTCGGCCGGCTCGCGAGATGGGCGCCTTCGTCGATCGTAGAAGAGCACCTCGCCGGAATGGGGCGTCGACAGGGCCGACAATCTGCCGGTTCGAGCGAGATGGATGACGCCGTCGATGTCCCATATCGGGTTGTCGAGAAGGGTCCGATGACTGAGCGGTAGAAAGAGTCGTCAAACAGGATGTGAGGCTTCTCGTGAGTTCTGGACCTCGAACGCCACAATATGAGCGCAGGGCCAACCGACGCCGCGCGAACCGGAGCCCAAGTTCGCGCGTCAATCGTTCCCAGCAGCGCGCGATGGAAGTTCGCGCGGCAGCGACGAAATCGCGCGAACTGAGCACGGATGATGCGACCGAAGCGCTGGACGTGCCGACCGCGATCGCCAGTGCCGGCGCGGTCCTTGCCGCGGGCAGTCGCCGTGCGCGGCGCCCGTCCGCCCGCGCGATGGTTATGAAGCGGGACGACGAGTACCGATACATTCGGGAGGACATGGTTCGGCTGGTGCTGACGGCGTCGGTCCTTCTGGTGCTGATGCTGACGGTGCTCTTCGTGGTCGAAGTTTGACCAGATGCCAATGTGACGAGAAAAGGGCGCAGGCGAGCCCAGCTCGCCAGCGCCCTTGCTTACAGGACAGCGGGATCAAGCACTACACTCGCGACTCGTCCTCGTCAACGGAAACGGTCTCCTCGATGAAGGATTCCGCCTCGCTGTCGCCGTTCTCTTCCTCGTCGGCTGCCTCGACGCCCGTTTCCTCCTCTTCGAGTTCTTCGTCATCTTCGTCCAACATAAGGAAGTCGGATTCGTCGCGTAAACGGAGCATGTCCCGCTCGCGGAGGTAGGCGCGCGTGGCGGAGATCTGGCGAGGGAAGGACACCGTGCGCCCAACCGACGGATCGCGGAAGACCTCGCGCAGGATCACCCGGAGGCTACGGGGCGAGACCCCGAGGGCGTAGACCTCATACCGATTGCCCCTGTCCATGAGCTCAATGACGCGCTCAGCAGTCTTCGCCTCGATCTCGCCCAGTCGCTCATCGGTCGAGCGGGTGACGACGAGCCGCGAGCCGTCCACGACGATTTGCAGTTGCTCGCCTGACGACACATCGGCCAAGTCTTCGAGGGGAATCGGGTTGACCAGCTCGTCGACCCACGTCTTGCCGACTTCTTCGATAAAAACGGAGGTCCGCGGAACCGCGATGCCGGGAACGGCATCGCCCTGGGCATCGACGATCGCGCCTTTGTGATGCAACAACTCGAGGCGCTGCAGATTGCGACGAGCGATCATGTTCGCCGGGTCGATCTTCAAGGCCGCCGTGTACGCCTCCAGAGCTGACGAGTATTGATTAAGCTCGATATACGCGTGCCCAAGCCGATTCTGCGCTTCAGCGTCCCGTGGAAAGCGCTCAATGATCGACTGGTTCAGCGCAATTGCTTCCGACCAGTTCCCGCTCAATGCGGTATTGCGTGCGTCTTCCGCCAATTGGCGCCGAGTCTTTTGTTTCGTGTCGCTCACTGATCCCTCTCGTTCCTTCGCCTAAGGGGCGGAAAATCGCCCGCGATTCCCACTCATAGGATGGTCGGCAATGGCACGTTCCGATCCTCGTTACCGAGGCGTGCCGACGGCTTCGCCGAGGAAATACCACGGACTGGTTTCGGTGATGCGAACGTCGACGAGCCGGCCGAGTAACTGGCGGTCATCCGCAAAATGGACGAGTTGGTTGCCGCGCGTGCGGCCGGTCCAGCGGCCCTTCGCTTTGCTGTCGACGAGCACGGTGACCGTCTCGCCTAGTCGCCGCGCGTTGCGCCGCGTGCAGACGCGCTCCTGCAATGCCTCAACAGCTTGGTGGCGACGGTGCTTTTCCTCATGGGGAATGTCATCCTCCCACCGCGCCGAGAGAGTTCCGGGCCGCGGCGAGTACATCGCGACGTGGACCTTGTCGCACTCAATCTCGCTAAGTAGGTCATATGTGTTCTGGAACTGCTCGTCGGTCTCGCCGGGGAAGCCGACGATGATATCGGTGGCAACGGTGACCTTTGGCATTTGCGCTCGGGTGAACGCGACTCGCTCGCGCCAGTGATCAGCGGTATAGGTCCGGCGCATCCGCCGCAACACTTCGTTATCGCCGGCCTGAACCGGCAGGTTCATGTGCTCGCAGACGGTACGGAGTTCTGCCATCGACTCGATAATGTCGTCGGTCATGTACTTGGGGTGAGACGTCAAAAACCGCAGTCGGTCCAGGCCAGGGATCGCGTCCACGGCCCGCAAGAGATCCGCGAGTGACGGGTGCTCGTCCAGATCGTGGCCGTACGCGTTGACGGTTTGGCCGAGCAAGGTCACCTCACGGACTCCGCGAGCGACCAGCTTTTCCACTTCCCGCACGATATCCGCGAGCGGGCGGCTGCGTTCCCTCCCGCGACGGTAGGGACCGATGCAATATGAACAGAGAAAGTTGCAGCCATAGATGATCGGCACGTGCGCGGTCACACGCGAATCGCTTGACTCATCGGCGTAATAGTGGGGGAGCTGGGCTAAATCGTCTTCCAGGTCAGAGAGCTCCGGTACCACGCGCTGCATTTTGTCGAAGTCGGACGGATCGAAAAAGAGATCGACGTGCGGGAAGTGTTCGCGCAACTTCTCTTGCTGGTTCGTGACCATACACCCGGTGAGAACAATCGGCACCTCGGGCCTCGCTCGTTTTAGTCGCAAGAGCGAATTGAGCTTACCGGCGACTTTGTCCTCCGCCGCCTGCCGCACGACGCACGAATTCAGCACCACGATGTCGGCGTCGTCCTCCGTTTCAGTCGGCTGATAGCCGACCTCTTGCAACATCGCCGCTACCTTCGCGCTGTCGGCTTCGTTCATCTGGCACCCGATGGTCCAGATGAAAAAGCGCTTGCCGTTGGGCGCGAGGCGCCGCGGTGTGGCGTTAGGAGCCGGACGCAACGTGATGACGGGAGATGATGTCACCCTGGGACCTCATGCTACGTGACCATCGGCAACGGGCGCCGAGCAATCGTGGCCAGTGGCCCACGACCTCAAACGGAGAGTATACCGTCAACC
>JBOGUE010000297.1:0-2975 GCA_050695955.1 Thermomicrobiales bacterium
CCCGTCTATGCTATACTCCGGCCGCTGCTGAGCATTCTGAACGGCCAGCTCCAACGTGCAGCCACCAACGGGAAGTGGGATTTGATCCGGCGCGTAATGCCCGGACGGAGACCCCAGTTCGCCCTGGAGGTCCCCTAGGTTGATACGCCCTCTATCCGCCCTGTTCGGGTTCTTTAGCCGTGACCTGGGCATCGACCTCGGCACGGCGAACACGCTTGTCTACGTCCGCGGGAAGGGGATCGTCATCTCCGAGCCCTCGGTCGTCGCCATCGACACGAAGACGAAGCGCGCCCTCGCTGTCGGCGTCGAGGGCAAGGCGATGGTCGGCAAGACCCCCGAGAGCATCATCGCCGTTCGGCCGTTGAAAGATGGCGTCATCGCCGACTTCGACACCGTCGAAATGATGCTCCATTACTTCATCCGCAAAGTCCACATGCAACGTCTGATGGCGCCCCACCCGCGGGTGGTGATCGGCATCCCCAGCGGTGTCACCGAAGTCGAGAAGCGGGCCGCGAAGGACGCCGCGCTCTCAGCGGGCGCGCGCGAGGCGTACACGATCGAGGAGCCGATGGCGGCCGCCATCGGCGCCGGGTTGCCGATCAACGAGCCGGTCGGCAGCATGATCGTCGACATCGGCGGCGGCACGACCGAGGTTGCGGTCATTTCCCTCGGTGGCATCGTCGTCAATCACTCGATCCGGGTCGCTGGCG
This sequence comes from Thermomicrobiales bacterium, assembly GCA_050695955.1. Taxonomy (GTDB): domain Bacteria; phylum Chloroflexota; class Chloroflexia; order Thermomicrobiales; family UBA6265; genus JBOGUF01. Next base: position 711 of record JBOGUE010000297.1, read on the forward strand.
ACGAGATTGATGACGCCATCATCCAGTACTCGCGACGCGACCACAATCTCGTTATCGGCGAGCGAACCGCCGAGAATGCCAAGATCGCCGCCGGCTCGGCCTATCCCCTCGAAGAAGAGGTTCGGGTTATGCTGCGCGGCCGCGATCTCCTCACCGGCTTGCCCAAGTCGGTTGAAGTTAGCTCGGTCGAGTTGCGCGACGCGATCAGCGGGCCAGTGAACACGATCGTCGAGCTCGTTAAGACCGCGATCGAAGAGACGCCGCCGGAGCTGGTCGCCGACATCATGGAGCAGGGCATCACCCTGGCGGGCGGCGGCGCGCTCTTGCTTGGACTCGACCGCCGGTTGCAAACCGAGCTCAAGATGCCCGTCTATCGCGCGGAAGATCCGCTCACCTGCGTCGCCCGCGGCACCGGACGTGTCGCCGAGGCGCTCCACCTCTACCAGCGAGCACTTGCCAGCGGCCAAGAACTGCGCCGCGCGGGCTAGTTCGCGCGCTCCCGTTGGGTCGCCCGTGACTTCTTGGCCATGCTATCCTGATCGCCCCGCCCGGAACCCGCGGCGTTCGCTTATGGTCCGGCGCCTCCGCGATTCCTGATCGAAGGATTGACCCGTGACCACGTTCAGCGCCCGGCAAACGATCATGCTGGTGGTGCTCTTCGTGGTTACCAGCCTTGCCTTCATCGCCCTCGACAACCGCACCGCGCTCGATCCGGTCCAGACCGGCCTGCGCGAGGTGACTGACCCGATTGCCGACGCCTTCGGGGGCCTGATCGAGAACGAAGATCAGAGCGAACTTGCGGCCGAGTTGGCGCGGGTCACGGCTGAACGCGATGCGTTGCTTGCCGAAAACGTCAACCTGCGGATCGATAATCGAGAAACCGAGCAACTCCGCGAGCAGGTCCGGGTGCAGGAAGCGCACCCGGAATGGACGTTCGTGACCGCCCGGGTGATCAACACGGACCCGACGAACTTGCAGAAATTCATCATCATCGACAAGGGCTCGGCCGATGGCATCGAGAAAGGGATGGCCGTCGTGGATCCGAACTTCTACGTCGGCCAAGTGACCGCGGTCGAAGAACACTCGGCGACGGTGACGCTCGTCATCGACGCCTCGGCCACAGTCGGCGCGCAATTTGTCGACTCCGGCGCCATCGGCGTCGTTTTCGGTACCTGGCAGAGCGGTGGTCGCGCCGAGATGCGGCACGTCGCACGTGGGACACAGCCGAACGAGGATGAGTTGGTCATCACCGCGATCAACCCCGACGTCCAAACGAACCAGATTCCCGGCAATCTGGTCATCGGCAAGGTCGAGAGCAATCCGCAAGAAAACAATCAGGGCGACACCCTCACGTTTCAGGTGCTCCCGGTCGTTGAGTTCGAGAAGCTGAAGGTCGTCTCGGTCATTGTTGCCGATGAATCATCAGACTCCTGATCGATCACCTCGCCGTTTCGACCCTCGATTGAGCCTCGCAATTGGCGCGGCCAAGATGGCGTCCATCGGTATCCGGTGGCTCGGACGCGGTGGCGGCACCGCCGCGCCGGGACTGGTCGCGGACCGGATCGATTCCGCGCTGCTGACGAAGCTTGCGGGCCGTCTCGATGGTGGGGTAATCGTCGTCGCTGGCACAAATGGCAAGACGACCACGTCGCGCATGCTCGCCGACATCCTGGAGGCCGCCGGTCACCGGGTCGTACACAACCGCTCCGGGTCCAACTTGGTGCGGGGCGTCGTCGCCGCCTTCGCAGACCACACGAGGCTCGACGGCGACCCGCGCGGCGACGTTGCTGTGATTGAAACGGACGAGGCCGCGTTCCCAGAGATCGTGCGGCTCGTGCGGCCGCGCCTGATCCTGCTCAACAACCTCTTTCGAGACCAGCTCGACCGCTACGGCGAGATTGATTCGGTGGCAAAGATGTGGCGGACCACCCTCGAACGCCTGCCAGTGGAAACGACCGTCGTCGTCAACGCCGACGACCCGACTCTGGCGGCGATCACGGAGGGCATGGCCGCCCGGCGGGTCACCTTCGGTCTCGACGAACAACGCCATCGGTTGGAGCATCTGCCCCACGCCGTTGACGCGGCGACCTGCCGGCGGTGTGGCGCCGACCTTGTCTACGAAGCGCTCTACGTCTCCCATCTCGGGGCGTGGCGCTGTGTGGCGTGCGGGAACGCGCGGCCCGCGCTTGACCGCGCCGGGCGCGATGTGGACCTCGGGGGCGTGGAGTCGCTTGCGGTGACCATCGTCGGTCGGGGCGCCGAGCT
>JBOGUE010000298.1:0-9541 GCA_050695955.1 Thermomicrobiales bacterium
CTCCTAGCCGGGGCGGTGGCCGACCTGCTCGGGCTGCGCTGGGCGATCGGGGTCATCGGCGGGCTGACGCTCGCCTCCGGGGTCGTGGTGGCGATCGTGATGGCCGAGACGCTGGTCACGAGGCGCGCGGATCGGCCGACCGGACCAGTCTCCGCACCGTCTCCCCAACGGCGCACCGCCTGACCGACTCATCTTGACGCTGTAGACGAGGTCCAACCACCGCCAGGCGATCAGCAATCTGTCCGAAAATCGCGAGACGGGAGGAGTTGCAGGGGCAATAATGCGGGACAGGCGACCGCGCCGTTGCCGGTCGCGCCGCCCGCGCCGCCCCACGCTCCTGGAGGGAACGCCATATGCACACCGACACCGCGGTCGAATCCGAATCCGATCTCGTCGCCCTGCGTGACCTGAACCACGACTATATTCAATCGGTTCAGACATCGGATGTCCACCGGTTCGACGAGATCCTGGCCGACGACTTCTTGTGCGGCAACTCCGACGGAACCTTGCTCGACCGGAGGGCCTTCCTGGCGCACACCGCGCATCCCGCCACGATCGCGAACCTGGAGGCCCACGACGTCGACGTTCGCCTCATGGGGGATTTTGCGATCATTCACGCGCGGACCACCTTCACCGGACCGGACGGTCGAGCCGGGGCCAGCCGCTACACGGACGTGTGGGCCCGCCGGAATGGGCGCTGGGTCGCCGTCTCGGCCCAGATCACCCGCTACTGAGCGCCACGCGATTACCTGATCGGCGATGGTGTCCGAAAATCGCGAGACGAACGGCGCCCGAGCGGCAATAATGGGAGCATGGAACTCGACCCTGACGCCTGCTACCGCATTTTTGCCGCCCGCGACGCCCGCTTCGACGGACGGGTCTTCATCGGCGTCCATACCACGGGCATCTACTGCCGGCCGATCTGCCCGGCCCGCACGCCGAAGCGTGAGAATGTCAGCTTCTACTTCTCCGCCGCGGCAGCGCAAGCGGCCGGCTTTCGGCCATGTCTCCGCTGCCGGCCCGAACTCTCGCCCGATCACGCCGCCTGGCATGGCCCGTCGACCACCGTCACCCGCGCGCTGGCGCTAATTGAGGCCGGCGCGCTCGACGACGGCGACGTCGAGAGCTTGGCCGCGCGCCTCGGCGTCTGCGGGCGACAGCTCCGGCGCCTCTTCACGCAGCATCTCGGCGCCTCACCGGTGGCGGTCGCGCAGACCCGGCGCATCCTCTTGGCCAAGCACCTCATCCACGAAACGAATCTCTCCATGACCGACGTGGCGTTCGCGTCGGGCTTCGGCAGCGTGCGCCGCTTCAATGAGACCTTTCAGCGACTGTTTCATCGCCCACCGGCGGCCCTGCGGCGCACGAAGGGACCGGAGGCGCCCGACGCCGCGGCGGTGACGATCCGTCTCCCCTACCGGCCGCCCTACGATTGGGAGGGGATGCTCGCCTTCCTTACCGCGCGGGCGATCCCCGGCGTCGAGGCGGTGACGAACGACCGCTACACGCGGACGATCGCGCTCGGCGAACTCGCCGGCACGCTCGTCGTCGAACTGGGCGCCCGGAACACCCTCCGGGTCAGCGTGCGATTCCCACGGCTGGCAGCGCTGCCGCGGATCATCGCGCGCGTCCGCGGCGTCTTCGATCTGGCCGCCGATCCGACCGTCATCGGCGCCCATCTGGCGGAGGACCCGCTGCTAGCGCCGCTCGTCGCGGCGCGACCCGGCTTGCGCGCACCAGGCGCGTGGGACGGCTTCGAGCTCGCGGTGCGGGCCATCCTGGGCCAGCAGATCACCGTGCCGGCGGCGACGAAGCTCGCCGGCCGTCTCGTCGAAGAGTTTGGCGTCGCGGTCGACGACCCCGCCGCGCACGCGTTGGGGCTGACGCACCTGTTCCCCTCGCCCGACCGGTTGGCCGGCGCCGATATTGCCGCGCTGGGGCTGATGCCGGGCGCGCGCGCGGTTGCCTTGTCGGCGCTCGCCGGGGCCGTCGCGGCGGACCCGGCGCTCTTGGGTCCGTACCGCGACCTGGAGGGCGCAATCGTGCAGCTCCGGTCGTTGCCGGGCATCGGCGAGTGGACGGCCCAGTACATCGCGATGCGGGCGTTGCGGGAGCCGGACGCCTTCCCCGCCGCCGATGCCGGTCTCCTGCGCGCGATGACGGCTCCATCCGGCCGGCGACCAGCCCCCGCCGAGTTACTCGCGCGCGCCGACGGCTGGCGACCGTGGCGCGCGTACGCCGCGATGCATCTCTGGGCGTCGCTGACCACAACCGTCGAATCGATTCATCAGGAGCATGGGCGAGACCGGCGCGCGGCCTGAGCGCCTCGTGCTCGCCTACCCGCGTGCGCCGATCTCCTGATCGGCATCGGCGACGCGCGGGCGTTTTCCCACCGCATCCAGTGTCAAGGGAACGAGGGTCGCCGCGCCGGCTTGCGGCGCGGCACGCGAACACGCATGTGAAGGAGCGTAGTATGACCAGACCCGATCAGATTTCACGCGCCGCCGCCTTCCGCGACCTCAACCTCGCCGGTGAGCTGCTGCTGCCCAATGCCTGGGACGCGGTGAGCGCGCGCATCTTCGAGACGGCGGGCTTTCCCGCTATCGGCACGACCAGCGCCGGCATCGCCTACGCCCGCGGCTTCCGCGACGCCGAACGGATCGGCCGCGACGCGATGGCGCGGGAAATCGCCACGATCGCCGCTGCTGTCACGGCGCCGGTCACCGCGGACATCGAATCAGGCTACGGTCCCAGCCCGAACGACGTGGCCCAGACCATCGAGGCGGTGATCGACGCGGACGCGGTCGGGGTGAATCTCGAGGACGCATTCCACGGCGCGGGTGGGGAGCCGCTGTTCGGCGTCGACGAGCAGGCGGAGCGGATCGCCGCGGCGCGGGCGACCGCCGAACGGCGCGGCGTGCCGCTGGTGATCAACGCGCGCACCGATACCTTCATTCTGAACCTCGGCGAGGACCTTGAGGAGCGGTTGGCGATGACGATCGCGCGAGGGCGCGCCTATCTCGACGCCGGGGCCGACCTCATCTTTATCCCGATGCTGATCGATCCCGCCGTCGTGCGGCGCGCGGCCGACGGGATCGGCGGGGCGATCAGCCTCATGGCCGTGCCGGAGGCGCCGCCCGCGGCTGAGCTGTTCGCGGCCGGCGCCAGCCGCGTCAGCCTCGGCCCAATAGCGATGCTGGCGGCGATGGAGACGTTGCGGATCGTTGCCGAGGAGGTGCGCGACTCCGGCGCCTGGGGTGTCTTCGAGCGCGGCGTCTATGGATTCCGGGAGGCCGAGGCGCTCTTTGCCGAGCGCTAGGGTCTGTTTGACACGCCCCGTCATGCTGACCGAAGGGAAGCATCCCCGTGCGAAGCGCAGCGGCCCCCCCCTGAACGAGGACCGGGGATGAATGCCCGGTCTACGCCCGACGAAGTCCTTCCGGGACTGAGCACGACGGGGGCGCATTGCCTGGGTGGTTGTCCAGCTTGTCCAGCTTGTCCACGTGGACAAGCTGTGATTTGGTGCTGGTTTGCGTAGATTTGAGGAGATTGATCAGCTCGATCAGGGTGATGACGTGATCACCCTGGAGTGGTGGCGGTGCGGTGATGAGCCGCGGCCCTGCCGGTCATGATCAATGACCGTGGGGATACTGTTGGCGCCGGCCAAGGCGCGTGACCGGCGGTATCCAGCCGGGGTGGGGATGACCGGGCACCGCCCGGGGCGACGTGAGGCGCTGCCCAGGCCCGCACCCTCGCCGGATGTGCCGCTTAGACTGACAGTATCAGAACATTTGTTCGGTGTCAAGAGGGCTGATTTGCGGGAATCCGCCGGCCGCTGCGCGGCATGTCGCGCTTCGCGCGACGGGAGGGCGCAGGTCCCTCCCCTACGACGATCGGCGGACGACGACGGTGGGCGACCGATCAATCAAACGGGCGCGTTCGGCGCACTATTTCGATGCGAAGACGTGAACCACGCCGGGCGTGTCCGAGAGCGCTTCGGAGATGCGGTGGAGGGCGCGCGAGCTGAAGGGTTCGGGGAGGTTGTCTAGCGGGAAGAAACCGACTTCGGCGATTTCAGCGTTGGGTTCCCAGGGGTCGCGGTCGAGGATCGTCGCCGCGAAGGCGAGGACGAGGTCGTCTTTCCAGGGTGTCGAGTAGATCCCGATCAACCGACCGGCCTGAACGATGTAGCCGGTTTCTTCGCGAACCTCTCGTTCGAGGGCATCGATGGGCGATTCGTGCGGTTCCATGCCTCCGCCGGGCAGGGTCCAGCATCGGTCGCCGTAGTCGTGGTGGACGCAGATGATGCGGCCGGTCTCATCGGTGATGACGGCGAAGACGCCGACGGTCGGCATAGTGCGACACTCCTCATTCGGCTGGGATGGGCAGGTCATCGACAAAAGCGAGGACCGTGGCGAGCGCGTCGTCGAACGGGATGAAAGTCACCCTGGTCGTTGCCTCGAGGGCGGCGTAGTCCTCTTGAGCGCACTCGGCGATCTCTGGATCGTGGAAGGCAGCGCGGGAGACCGGGACGAATCGGGCGGCCGCTTTCACCTGGAGGTAGGCTGTTATCTGTTCGCGATTGAGATCGGGGCGAGTTCGGAGAATGACGGCAATGTCGAGCAAATCTTGCCGCCGTTTGCGTTTGCGGATCGTCTCTTTCTGTTGAAGCAGGGCACGCAGCTTCTCCCCGACAATGTCTTCGAGGGTGCTCACCCGAAGCTGCGGATAGTTCTCGTCGATAGTGAAGACCGTCGAGTCGCAGATCGGGTCGTTGATGCTGATCTCAATCCGGATGACATGCGAACTGGTTTGGTTATTCGCCATCCTGATCAGCAACTGACGTTCGTCGGGAAGGGCGTAACCGACACTGGTTTCGTAGGTAATGAAGGTTCTATTCATCCCTGGGGGGTTTTGACGCACCCCGTGGATGGCAAACGCCATGCCGAATCGGGCACTCACCAGATTGAACCCTCTCCCCAGCAGGGCGCGGATCGTGTCGGTGTTTGCCTCGAAGTGAGGATCGGTTATGTCGAGCGAGAAGTCGAGATCGGTGGTGCTTCGGTTGGGCTGCCAAACAAAGTCGAGAGCGTTACCGCCTTTGAAGACGAGGCCCTCACGCAAGGGACGGACGCTAGCGATTCCGCACAGCGCAATGTATTGGGCAAAACGCCGACGGGCCTCGTCGATGGTGACCGAGTTGGAGGTTGCCCAAACGGCAAGTTCGCCCATCGAACGCGGGAAGCGGTCGGTCACAGCAAGGACTCGTGCAAGACATCTACCGGGGCGTTGAGCGAGAGGTTCCAACGCTCATCGAAGGTTGACGCGAACGGCATCGATCCGACCAGCCGACTGGAGCCACCGCGATGCGAGGTGCGGCACCACTGTTCCAACTTCGGATGTGACAAGCCGACTTGGTCGAGGATATATCCGACTCTCTGCCGTAGGACCGCGACGTTGTATCGCTCGACTTGGTAAACCAAGATGTCAAGATCGATCATGTCGCGGGCAAGAACCCAGGACCGCAGAACGTTTGCGATACCACCACTGAGGTTTGGATCTTGCAGCCCGTCGATGAGCGTTCGCTCCGGCGTTGTGTACCGCATGGGGAACCCCAATGGCTGGTACTCGGCAAAACCGAAGAAGCGCTCCGGCATTAGCTTCAACCATCTCACATTCCGTCCCAGGATCTTCGGCGTTCTAAGTCCTCCTGGTCGGTGTACGCCCTCCCAGTCACGAGGTCCGGTCCCGATCGGCAAGAATCCGCCGCTAACGTCAGCCGACACCGTTACCGTCATCCCCTTCGGCTGTTCTTCGGTCAGACCATGGAACACCAGAGCCGAAAGATGGCTGAGGACTGCATAGGGATGCAGTTCAAACAGTACCTCACGCTCGTCGACAAATCCTTGTCGAGCGTACGGCACAGTCACCTCGTACAGATGTCGGAATCCCTTGATGCGCTTGATTTCTCCGCGCTGGCGCATCTGACGGAACAGTGGGGTTAAGTCCTCGACGTATTGAGGGAGTTGTTCCCAACGACGCTCATCAGGGGGGATTGAAAATGTGGCACGCCGCAGAAAAATGAGGCCGCGCCACGCAGAGAGAGCATGGCGCTGTTCGTTAGCTAATTGCTCAAGGAGAGCGAGGGATGCCGTCTTTCTCACGCGACACCATTATTGGTATTGAGTACTATACTTCGTCCTAAGGACGAAGTATAGTACTCATGTCAAGTTAACGCAAGCGCAGCGGTCGCTGACTGCTAATGGAGCTGTGGGAGTCAGTCTGCCCGCGCAGTGAGCGCGGACTCTTCTTCGTCTGTGCAGCCTCGGCCTAGGAGCCACTGAAGGTCGACGGGTTCGGTGACGCGAAGGGCTGGGACATACGGCTCGTCTGTCGTGCGGTGGTAGACAAAGACACTTGGGTCGTGGCGCAAGCGCTCGATCCAGGTGCCGTCGATCTCGCCAGCGGGTTCGGCTTTGCCTTCATGGTGTCTCTGAGCCATTCGTCGTTTTCTTTCGCTCTCAGCATCCCAACAAGTATACGGCCCTTGTGGTGCGCTCAATCTGGCACAGAGAACTGAATGTCGTGGCCGTGGTCGGGGGCGGAGAAGGTGAGGAGGCGGATGGCTTCCTCGGTTAGAGCGTCGCGGGCGGATGGGGTGAGAGGGTCGAGGGGTTTGAGGTGGAGGGTGGCGGTGGTTTTGGTGGTGGTGAGGCGCCAGGCGCCGGCGATGAAGCCGTCGACGAGGAAGGCGCCGGGGCCGACGCCGTTGGCGGTGGCGAGGCGTTGGCGGTGGTGGGGGGAGACGATGCGGGCGCGGTCGGCGTGGGAGAGAAAGAGGTTGTCGTATTCGGGGAGGAAGCGCGGCGGGGCGGGGGTTTCGAGGTCGGGCAGGGAGGCATCGGGGAGGTCGAAGAGTTCCTTGCCCTGTTCGTCGCGGTAGGTGCGCAGGCGGGGGCGGAGGCGCTCGATCACCTCGCGCAGCCCGGTGAGGCCCGACCAGGTGCGGACGTCGGATGTGGAGGCGGGGCCGAAGGCGGCCAGGTAGCGCAGCACGACCTCGTCGACCGAGGGGGCGGAGTCGAGGGGGCGGCCGAGCCAGGCTTCGACGGTGGTCCAGGTGGCCTGCATGCTAGCGCCCCAGACGCCACGGGGCGGGATCTGGACCAGCGGCAAGCGGTAGTGGATGACATAGGCAAGATTCGTGGGGTCGTGGTCGGGCCACCGCTCGTGCAACAGTCTCCCGAGTTCCTTGATGGTGCGCGGTTGCGCTTCGAGGAGGGCGCGGCCGGCTGCCAGAAGCGCGGCGGTGTCGATGTCGACGGTGCCTTTGCCGAAGGGGGTGGACTCGAGGACGCGAGCCAGGACCGGCAGCAGGAGGGGACTCAGCAGCAGGGCATCGCGGGCGGTGACGAGGTGGATAGTCGTGCGCAGCACGGGGGTACGCACGGCGGCGCGGTCGGTGATCAATTGGGAGAGTTCGTCGGGTTGGAAGCCGTCGAGCCGCGACCAGAGGGCGAAATAGGGGTTGTTCGGCACCTGGGCCTGCATGCCAACCAGGCGCTCAATGGCCTCGGCGGCGGACATCTGCCAGCGGCGGAGGAGCATCTGGCGGTCGAGGAGGGCGCGGTTGAGGGCGCGTTTGGTGAGGATGTCGCCCGCGCCAGTCCTGGTGCGGGCGGCTACTGGTTTGGTTGATGTGGGCGTTGTCAACGTCTGGTGTCCTCCATGTGCGACGTTCAAGACCGTATCTTGGCGAGCCGCGCCCCCAGTGTCATGCCGAGGAATCGAGGCATGACGGGAAGGCGGCGGGCAGAAAGTCGGACCATGGTTTACAGGATGATCAGTTGGCCGTCCTACCAAGCCCGCGCCTTCTGACTCAGATGTGACTATACCGCTTCGGCCTTGACGCAGACGGCAGGCCAGGGGCGGAGGGCTTTGTGAGTGACAGCGGTGACCGCGAAGCCGTGGTTCTGCAGGATGCTGCCCAGGTGGTCGGTGAATGCGCGGGGCTCATCGGCCTTCCAGCCGGGGGCCTGGTGAAAGAGGTAGAGGGCGCCGTTGGGCTTGAGCAGGCGCGTGATGATGGGCAGTTCGATGGCGGGGCGGGTCCAGATCGAGCGGACGTGGACGGCGAAGATCTTGTCGAAGCGTTCGTTGCCGAAGTCGGCCGCGTCGAGGGCGGCTTCCTGAAAGGTCGCGTTGCCTGACGCGACGTGTTCGCGGTTGCGGTGGGTGGCCATGGCGATCATTTTGGCTGAGCGGTCGATGGCAGTGATGGCGCCGCCGTCGAGTTGCTCGCAGACGAGGGAGACGGCGACGCCGTGGCCGCGGCCGATCTCCAAAATATGATCGTCCGGTTCGACGGCCAGCATCTCGACGGCCCAGACTAAGCGCTCGGCTGCCTGCGCCATGGTCCCGTCAGTCTACCCCCGCGAAGTCGTAGCCGGCGGTCGCCGGTCGCGGGTCGTGCATTGGGAGGGGCCGGGCGACGACCCGCCATCCTCGCGCATGGGCGTCGACGCCGAAGTGGTCGCGCAATTTACGGAGTGCCTGGTGGACGTTGGCGCGGACGGCCGCCTCGCTGCATTTCAGGTTCTCGGCAATCTCGGCATAGCTCAGCTCGTGGTACTTGCGCAAGATCAGCGCGATCCGCTGCTTCGGCGGGAAGGCGATGACGAACGCCTCCACCTCCTTGAGCAACGCGCGAGCGTCGAGGCTGGCCGCATGATCGATCTCGATCACCGGGAAGATACCGCTCGTTTGCGCGTCGAGCGAGTCGAGCCGGCCGTGCTTGCGGCGATCGGAGAGGAACGTATTACTCGCGATCTTGTAGAGCCACGCCCGGTAGTTGGCCGAACCGTCGAGCCGGCCGAAGGCCCTGAAGGCCTTCATCAGCGTCTCCTGGTAGAGATCGTCGGCGTCAGCGCGGTTGCGCGTCAATTGCAATGCGAAGCAATAGAGCTCGGCCTGGTATCGGGTCAGCAGGTCGTCGAAGGTGGCGATGGGCGCGGCAATCGCGCCCGTCGTAACGACCTCGTCCGGCCCCATGACGGGTATTGGCGTCGAGACTCCCGCTGGTGGTGTCATCGGTGACCTGCCTTTGGTGGTCTGATGCAGGGGTCGCCGCCCGCCATCCGGCGGCACAGTCTGATCATGCGCTTTCGCGGTAACGCACGCATCGGGAGGAGTGCTTATTCGCGGTTGCGCCTGGGAAGGGGTCAGGGTAGGGAGTATTGCTTAGTCCAGGCGGCGCCCGTTCAGACCAGGCCGTTGCGGAAGGCGAAGGCGGCGGCGGCGGTGCGCGACTCGACCCCAAGCTTGCCCAGCAGGTTGGTGACGTGGACGCCGACGGTGCGCCGGCTGACGAAGAGCGCGGCGGCGATCTCCTGATCGCTGAGTCCTTCGGCCAACAGGCGGAGAACCTCACCTTTGCGCGCCGTCAGACCGGCCGCGGGCGCCGGATAGGGGGCGCGGCTGTCAAACGGGGTAGGCGTTAGGCATTAGGCGTTAGGGACAACATCGTCGTTCTCCTAACGCC
>JBOGUE010000299.1:0-4285 GCA_050695955.1 Thermomicrobiales bacterium
AGATACGACTGCGTTCTGGCGAGTCCAGCGGCACGGGTTGCGAGTAGAATGGCGTCCGGTCATAGACCAAAAGCAATCGGTCCGGCGCAATCTCCACCATATCGGTGTAGGAGGTTGTCTGTTCCCGCTTGACGTTGTTCGGACCGACGTACGGTCCAATGGTGTGCGCCGCATCGGGAAGTTGCGTGTTGTGGTGCGCGAGCAGGTCGACGTGTTGCCACGACTCACCGCGCGAGTCTGTTGAGATCCACAGACCAATGCCGGGGCGGCCAGCAGCGAGGACGAGCGCACCATTACGCAGCCGCATGAGTGTCGGGTCCACACTGAAGGCTGAAAGACAATCCGGCGGCGTCCACGTTGCGCCGTTGTCCCTGCTATAGGCGCGCAACAAGGGTTGCGTATGCGGTCCCTGGCGCATGACGCACATCAGGTCGCCGTCGGCAAGGCGAACAAGCGCCGTCTCTGTTGGCCCCTGCTTTGCCTCAGGCACCGCGTCGCAACCGACGATGATCGACCGAAAGCGCCACGACCGACCGCCATCGCGAGACGCCAGCGCCGCGGCCGAGTATCGTGCGTCGCCTTGAAACTGTAGGTAGGTGGCGATGACGAGCTCGCCATCGACTTCGACGGCTTGCCCTTTGCCTCTCAGATTCGCTCCCGCTCGCCAGCGCTGGCCGTGCTGATCGGCGTCTGCATGCAGCTCAACGTCGCGCGGGAATCCCTCGGCGGTCACTGTCCATGGTTCGAAGACGTGGCGACGTCCACCATCCAGGAAGCGGACGAGATGACCACGGAAGCGCCCTGGCGGATCTGATGGATCCCAGTACAGCAACTTCGTGGGGGCAACATAGGAGTTATCAGAACCCGGAATCTGCGATCCCAGTCGAGTCCCGGCGACGTCGTAGCGAAACGGCCACGTTTCGCCTCCATCGGACGACACATGGACGCGCCCAGCGCCGTCGAGGAGGCCGGAATTGGTGTCGCCGAAGAGGCTACTTCGAACGAGAATCTCGCCTGTTGAGCATTGCGCAATCTGCGGAAACCAAAAGTGGCCGACCCCCTCGCCAACGACGCGCGGCGTACCGAGTGTCACTCGCATGCCGGGCAAGGGATACGCTCTTCCGCTCACGAGACTCCTCCATGTGGCATGACTGCGCCCTTGTACCGGGCACCCAAACCGTCGATCGCCGTGTTCTCTATCTCGGAAACAGCTGTGTCTGTGGCAGCAAGGAGAGACCGGAAGGCCGTGTGCATCTCTGCTGTCACCGCCGCGTCACGGGAAGGCAGTCGCGAGTAGCCGCCGTTCAGGCCCGCTGCAGCCATCAACGGGCGAACGAAGACGCCTTCGCCAGCGGTTTGGGTGGCGATTTGGGCGACGAGGGCTTGGTACGGCGCCATGACGCGGTCGAACTCGTGTTGGGCATCCAGGTACTGGCCGGTCTCCATCAGGTCCCAGATGCGCCAGCACCACTCAGGGTAGAAGTTCGGCCAGTGGCTGACGAAGCAGCGGCTGCCGAGGAGATGGCCCAGGATGGTGTTGAAGGTGTTGTTGACGACGGCGACATGGGGGAGCAGGCGGCGCACGCCGTCCTGGAAGACGTCGATGCTGGGCGATGCCCACTTGACGCCGATGGCGTTGGGGAGGTCGAGCAATTCCTCGACGAGGCTGAGGGGCATGTCGTAGCCGGTGTACCAGTTGTTGTAGATCGCGAAACCGACGTTCGTGTGGCGGGCGACTTCTTCGAACCAGGCGATGACGTCGCCCTGGCGGCCGTCGTAGTAGAACGGAACGGAAATCTGCACGCCGTCGAGACCGAGGCGCTCGCAATGCTGGCAGAGCGCGATCGTCTCGCGGATATCGAGGCTCTGGACCCCGGCGATGATCGGTGCCTTGCCGTCCACGACGTCGGCGATGGCGGTGATGACCTGCTGGCGCTCGTGCAGGTTCATCATGGGGAAATCGCCGCCGGAGCCGGCGGCCAGGAAGACGGTGTTGCCCCGCGTTGCGCCCCGGTCGAGGAGCCACTGTACGTTGGTTTGCAGGGCGTCGAGATTCAACTCGCCGTCCTCACCAAACGGGGTGACGATCGGCGCCAGCACGCCCCGCCATCGAGTTTTCGCTTCCTTCACGGTCAACATGAACACGCTCTTCCTCTTCAGCCATCAATCAGGAGACGACCGGCCAGCCGAAGCCGGCCATCAGATCGCGGAGCGCGGCCTGCTCGCCGTCGTCGAGCGGCAGGGTCGGTGGGCGCGGCGGCCCGACGGGGCGGCCCATGGCGGCCATTTGGCCCTTGAGTACGCGGTAGCCACCGGAGCGCTGAGCCGACTTCGCCATGAAGGCGCGGAGCGGCTCTTTCACCGCGTCAAAGCGGGTTTGGGCCTCCTCGTACTCGCCCTGCTGGCAGAGGTCCCAGACAGCCAGCGCGTGCGCCGGCTGGACGGCCGTCGTCGGATCGATGTAGCCGCGACCGCCGTTTTGGTGGCACCGCACCGGTTGACTGCTGTTGTCGATGACGTTGATGTTCGCGGCGAATTGACGCATGGCGTCGTAGTCGTCAGAGGCCGGCACGACCCACTTGATGGCGACGACATGCTCCGCGTCGCGCAGGCGCCCCATGCTCTCCGCCGTCAATGACGGGCATCCGAACCAGAAGGTGTTGTAGATCATGATGCCGATGTCGATCGCATCCGAAATGTCGGTGAAAAAACGAACCATGTCGTCCTGATTTGGGTGATGAAAGATCGGCAGGTCGATCTGGAGTCCGATTGCGCCCAGATCCTGCGCTCGTTTCGCGTCCTCGATGGTGTGCAGCGTGTTCTTCGGCTTGAGAGCGCAGATCACGGCCGCATTGGGACCGGCGGCATCGACGACCGTGCGCAACAGTTGCGGCCATTCCTCGTCGTCGAGGTCCGGTCCTTCGCCCATCGCCGCGGCCACCTTCAGGGGCGCCCGGGCGCGGACCAGACCGCTCGCGACCCACCAGCGCGTGAGGTCGGCCATCGTGCCAAGGTCGAGCTTGCAGGCGGCGTCCATGGGCGTTGGCAGTGTCGCGATCGGCCCCTGGATGAGCCGCCGTAGTTCCTCCCTGGTCACAAAACTCCCCTCCCTCGGTATCGTCGATACCGCCGGCTCGATCGTCGAACACTCGTGATGAACGCCTCAGATAAGCGCCGGTTGTCCTGCCCCGAAGAACTTCTTCGATGCTTCGCGCGTCACCTCGACAAGAACGGGCGGGAACGTCTCCTGCCAATCGGCGGGAAGCTCGGCAGTCGGCGCCGTCATGCTCACGGCAGCCCGCGCCCGGCCACTGCCGTCGAGCACTGGCGCCGCGACGCAACTGACGTCCGGTCGCAATTCGCCGAGATCCACCGCATGACCGTCGTGCCGAACGGCCTCGAGCGCCGCGCGCAGGGCCGAAGGTGTCGCGATCGTCTTGGGCGTCAGCGGCGCTAAGGTGAGACGATTGAGGAAGGTTTCTCGTTCGTCGAGCGGCAAATGCGCCAGCAGAACCTTGCCCAGTGACGTCGCGTGAACGGGGAGTGTCAGACCCGGCGCCACGTACAGCGCCAGGGAGTGATTTGGTGTCTGGCAGTCGAGATACATGACCTGGTCGTTGCTGAGCACCGCCAGGTTAATCGTCTGACCCAGTTGACGGACCAAGCGATCGAGGAAGGGCCGCATCGTCTGCACCAGGCGGGCATCACTGCCCAGCGACCCGGCCAGGACGACGATTTTCCAGCCCAGGATATAGACACCGTGGTCGTCGCGCTGCTGGACGTAGCCGCGGCCGGCCAGGCTCGCCAGGAGGCGGTGGGTCGTGCTTTCCGGCAGATCGAGTTGGATGGCGATGTCCTTCAGGCGCAGCCCGCGTTCGCTCTGGCCCAACAGGTCAAGCACATCCAGCGCCTTCGTCACGGAGAGGTTGACCCCGGCCATCGCCTTCCTCACTAGAATTGGAATTCTGATTCCATATTAGCGGTCTGAACGCGTTTGTCAAGCGCTCGGGCAGCGACCATTGTCGCCGGGGCAAGGCCTGTTATCAGCCCCTATCACGACGTCGGACAATGTCTGACACGAGCGGGGTATGATTGGAGTCAATGGCAACCCTCCTACATATCAACCACCTCGTGTGGGACGGTTGGCATCGCGAGCACATCACCAAACATGGGGTGCGCCCTCATGAGGCGGCAGAGGTAGTGGCAGGTGAGCCGTATGTCCGCGAAACATACAACCAGCGGCTCCAAGTCGTCGGACCCACCGCAATGGGCCGGATACTGTCGA
>JBOGUE010000300.1:0-10286 GCA_050695955.1 Thermomicrobiales bacterium
AACGTGGGCCGGAGACCCACGTTCCCCACAGAGCATTGGTTCCGTGACGAAAGTATACCAGCGCGGATGACCTCGAAACAAGGCGCGACGACGTTACGTCGTGTTGATCCACGTGTGGCATTCGTGATCTCGCCGGAGTGGGCCATACGCGGCGCCAACGGGCACAAGGCGGTCGGAAGCGGGTGCTATACTCGGCGTGATCGCCTTGTGCGGGCAATCCACGGCAGAGCAAAACTCGTGGGAGGGACGACCCTGCGAAGCTGGCGTACCTGGCTCCGACCCGGCATGTTGATCAAGCGCTGGGTCGCCCTCTTCATGCTTGGCATCGTGTTGACAAGCCTCGCCGTGGCGATGGGCCTCGCTTGGCTGTATCGCAACTACGCGGTGCCTGAGACCATCACCAATCTTGTTCAACGCCTCACCCTCCAGTTCATCCCGCATCCTTGGCGGGAGATGCTGCTCTTCACGGTGGGCGCGCTCGTCGTCGCCTATGCCCTGATGCGCCTGACGCACTCGATTCTCACGCCGCTCTTGGCACAGACCACCGGCCGCCAGCCGCTGGCCCAGATCGTGGCCGAACATCGGTTTGGGCGCGTGCGGCCTGCCATGAACGTGGTGACGATCGGCGGCGGCACCGGCATGTCGACCTTATTGCGTGGCTTGAAGCACCTCGACGTCAACATTACGGCCATCGTCACCGTCGCGGACGACGGCGGCAGCACCGGGCGCATTCGGCGCGAGTTCGATATTCCCGCGCCGGGTGACATCCGCAACTGCATCGTCGCCCTGGCCGACGACGAATCGAGCGTTGGGCGCCTCTTTCAATACCGATTTGATCGCGAAGGCTCGGCCCTCGAGGGCCATTCCTTCGGCAATCTCTTTATAACCGCGCTAACCCAGCTTTCTGGCAGTTTCGAACAGGCGGTCATCGAATCGGCGCGTGTCCTTGCCGTGCGCGGGCGCGTGCTACCGTCTACCCTGGAGAACGTGACGCTGTGTGCCGAGCTCGTCGACGGCACGATTGTGCACGGAGAGTCGACTATCTCTCGGGACAAGCCGCCAATCCGGCGCGTCTTCATGGTGCCAGAGAAACCGGATGCGTACGATCCGGCGTTGGCCGCAATCATGAATGCCGACCTCATCGTGCTCGGACCGGGCAGCCTCTATACGAGCGTCTTGCCCAATCTCTTGGTCGACGGAGTGATTCAGGCGATCCGATCGTCGCGCGCAAAGATTGTCTACGTTTGCAACGTCGCAACACAGCCCGGCGAAACCGACCACTTCGGCGCCGCGGAGCATATCCAGGCAGTGATCGACTATGTCGGTGAGGGCGTTCTCAGCTACGCCCTCGTCAATAGCAACCGAGCCGTCGTCCAGGCCATTACCCCGGACATCCCGGTGGATGCCGTGACTGACGATCATCTCGAATCGGTCGTCGCCAAGGTCACCGTCATTTCGCGGGACGTCGTCAACGACGCCAATCCGTTGCGACACGACCCAGACAAGCTGGCACAGGCATTGCTCGATGTTTCACGATTGCCAGTGCTGAACGGGGGGGCGCGCATACAGCCGTCCGAGCTCGTCGCCGCTGGCGACTAAATGGTTCGATCCGCACGTTGGAACCCCCGGCCATACGGATCTGAGGGAACGACACCACAAAGGAGGGTGCATGGCTATTCGCGTCGGCATCAACGGATTCGGCCGGATCGGCCGCCAGGTCTACAAGGCGGTTCACGAGGGCGGCTTTGGTGACCTCTTCGAGATCGTGGCGGTCAATGACTTGACCAGTCCCGACGTCCTCGCTCATCTGCTCAAGTACGACTCGACCTATGGCCGGTTCGACGCGGAGATCTCCGTGACTGAGGGCGCCATCCAGGTCGACGACAAGGCAGTCAAAGTCTTTGCTGAGCGGGATCCAGCGGCGCTGCCCTGGGGCAACGAGGGCGTTGACCTGGTCATCGAGTCGACCGGTCACTTTACTGAAGCTGAGAAGGCACGCGCTCACATCGACGCCGGCGCCAAGAAGGTCATCATCAGCGCACCGGCAAAAGGCGAGGACATCACGGTCGTTCTCGGCGTCAATGAGGAACAATACGATCCGAACGCGCACAGCATTATCTCGAATGCTTCGTGCACGACGAACTGCCTCGCACCCGTGGCGAAGGTGGTGCTGGATCAATTCGGCATCCGGCGAGGACTGATGACCACCGTTCACTCGTACACGAACGATCAGGTGATCCTCGATGGCCCACACAAGGACCTGCGGCGCGCACGATCGGCCGCGATCAACATCATCCCGACGACGACCGGGGCAGCCAAAGCGCTTGCCCTGGTCTTGCCCCAGCTCAAGGGCAAGTTCGACGGCTTCTCGCTCCGCGTGCCCACCGCGACCGTGTCAATCATCGACTTCGTTGCTGAAACCGACAAGCCTGTCACCGTGGAAGCCGTCAACGAAGCCTTCAAGAGCGCCGCGCAGGGCGATGCCTTGACCGGCATCTTGGGGTATTCCGAGGAACCGCTTGTCTCCACCGACCTCCAACAAGATTCACGGTCGGCGATCGTCGATGGGCTGTCCACGATGGTCATCGGCGATACGATGGTTAAGGTCATTGCCTGGTACGACAACGAGTGGGGCTATTCTTGCCGCGTGGCCGATCTGACCGCCCTCGTCTGCGAAGCCGGCATCCCCGGCACCGCCTAGCCACGACGACCATACTTGACGACTTGGGACGGGCGGCCATGAGGCCGCCTGTCCGCGGGTCCTGGGGGTGCTCCCGCGATGCAAAAGCAGACGATCCGCGACGCGGACGTTGATGGTAAGCGCGTGCTCGTGCGCGTCGACTTCAACGTGCCCATTGAGAACGGCGTTATTAGCGACGACACCCGGATCCGTGCGTCGCTGCCGACGATCAACAATCTCCTTGATCGCAACTCGGCCGTCATCCTAATGAGCCATCTCGGTCGGCCAAGGGGAAAGCCGGCTGACGAGTTACGACTTCACCCGATTGCCGACCGCCTTGCACGCTTGCTGGATCGCCCAGTCAAGACCGCGGCCGAGGTCGTGGGTTCCGCCGTTCGCGAAGCGGCCGATTCATTACAACCTGGCGAGTTACTGCTGCTGGAAAACGTCCGATTCGAGTCAGGAGAGGAGAACAACGACCCATCGCTGGCATGGGAACTTGCTTCTCTGGCTGAGATCTACGTTAACGACGCCTTTGGCAGCGCTCATCGCGCGCACGCATCAACGGTAGGCGTTGCGGAATACCTTCCGGCCTATGCGGGTCTGTTGATGGAAGCCGAGATTCGAGCGCTCGGTTCCTTACTGGATCAACCGGATCGGCCCTTTGTTGCGATTCTGGGCGGTGCGAAGGTTTCGGACAAAGTCGGCGTCATCGCGAATCTCATCGACCGCGTCGATATCATCCTCGTCGGAGGAGGGATGGCCAACACGTTCCTGTCGGCCGTGGGTCACGAGGTCGGCTCCTCGCTGGCTGAACGCGACTTCGGCCAGCGGGCTCGGGACTTGCTCATGTCGGCACGCGAGCGCGGCGTTACCTTTCTGTTGCCGGACGACGTTGTCGCCGCCAAGTCCATGGAGAGCAAGGAAGAGGTGATCGATGTCGATAGCGTTCTTGCCGACCACTCCATATTCGATATTGGTCCCCGGACGGTGGAGCACTTTGCGACCGAAATAAGTCGGGCGCAAACGGTCTTCTGGAATGGCCCGATGGGCGTCTTTGAGCGAGACCAGTTTGCGTCCGGCACTCGCGGCATCGCCGAGGCTGTCGCGGCCAACCCTGGCTTTACTGTAATCGGCGGCGGCGACTCGGTCGCGGCGATCGAGCAGGCGGGCCTCGCCGATCGCATTTCTCATATTTCGACCGGTGGTGGGGCTTCGCTGGAGTATATCGAGGGCAAGGAATTGCCGGGCGTCGCCGCTTTGCTTGACGCGAAGGAGCAAGCAGATTGAACCGAACTCCTCTTATTGTCGGCAACTGGAAAATGAACAGCTCGCGCGCTGAGGCCGTGGCGCTGGCACAATCGATCGCCGCCGGCGCACCCACCGGCGCCGAGATCGCGGTTTGCCCGCCATTCCCGTGGCTTGTTCCGATCGCCGACATCTTGCGGGATAGCGCCATCTCGGTCGGTGCGCAGAACTGCTGGACGGAGCCAGCGGGCGCGTTCACCGGCGAGGTCTCAACAACCATGTTGACCGGCCTGTGTCGATTCGTCATCGTCGGACACTCCGAGCGCCGTCAGATTTTCGGTGAAACGAACGAGATCGTGCACGACAAAATCTCCGCGGTCCTGGCAGCGAATCTCACGCCGATTGTCTGTGTTGGCGAATCACTCGAAAATAGGAGAGCGGGACATGCCGCGTCGTTCGTGGGCGATCAAGTTGTGCGCGCCATCGGCGACCGAACCGGTGATGACATCGCGCGCTGGATCGTTGCCTACGAACCGATCTGGGCAATCGGTACCGGTTTGGCGGCGACGCCTGACGACGCTGAAGAGATGGCCCGAACGATTCGGACGACGGTGCGCAGTGTTGCCGGCGACGTCGCCGACGCCATCCGAATTCTGTATGGCGGCAGTGTCAACGCCGCCAATACCACCGACCTCCTCTCTGGTCAGAACGTGGATGGTGCGCTCGTCGGTGGCGCGAGTCTTAACGCGGCATCGTTCCTCGCGATTGCGGCTGCAGCGACGCATTGATCAGAAAACGCGCGGGTGGTAGGCTTCGCGCCGAGAAGTGAATCGTCGCGTGGATCTCGGACGGAGCAAGTTGTGGACACCGCTATCAATCTCGTTATGCTCATCATCTCGTCGGTCCTGATGTTGTTGATCCTGATGCAAACGAAAGGATCATCCTTCAGCGGATCGTTTGGTGGCGACTCCGGATCGATCCACAAGACGCGCCGCGGTGTCGAAAAGACGCTCTTCCAGTTCACGATCGGCGTCGCCGCGGTGTTTATTCTCGTCGCCATCGTCACGAGCATCGCACTTTAGACCCACACTGCCAGATATACGCCAAGCCTCCCATCACCGCGGGGGGCTTTTTACGTGTACGCTCCGTGTGCGGTGAGGTCATCACCGACGTTTGACGCTGGAGCTAGGGACGTGATGAAATCGCCCACATCGGCCGGGGTTCGGCCATTTGCTCAGGCTTGTCGAAGGCTGCCACCCGCGCATTGGAGAGCATCACAGTGAGCGTGCTCGCATCCGCCAACGTGGTCCTTGGCGTTTCCGGTGGCATTGCCGCCTACAAGGCGGCCGACCTGGCGAGCAAGCTCGTGCAGGCCGGCGCGGTCGTCGACGTCGTGATGACAGACGCCGCCCAGAAGTTCATCGCGCCGCTCACCTTCGAGGCACTCACCAAGCGATCGGTCCACGTCGACATCTTCGAACCGTGGACATCATCATCGTTTGGCCATGTGTCACTCGCCCGCAATGCGCGGATATTGGTGCTTGCTCCGGCAACTGCCAACACCATCGCCCGGATCGCCCACGGACTTGCGGACGACATGTTGACAGCGGTCGCCCTGGCGACGATGGCGCCAATGCTCGTCGCGCCCGCGATGGAACACGCGATGTATCACCATCCTTCCACGCAGGCGAACCTCGCGCTGCTTCGAGATCGGGGCGCCGTCTTGCTGGGGCCGGGAGCCGGACGGTTGGCATCGGGTTACGAAGGAGACGGCCGCCTCGCGTCGGTCGACGCTATTGTGGGATCAATCCGGCAAGTGCTTGGGCGCGATGGGCCGCTCGCCGACCGGCACATTGTGGTAACGGCGGGGGGAACTCAGGAACCGCTTGATCCGGTGCGATTCCTCGGCAACCGATCAAGTGGCCGCATGGGTTTCGCCATCGCACAGGCAGCAGTCGACGTGGGCGCGAGCGTGACGCTCATCGCGGGTCCGTCAGCGATCACTCCGCCGATGGGCGCGGAACTCGTGTCGGTCGGCACGGCGATGGAGATGCAGCGGGAGGTCGACGCCGCTGTGCAAGACGCGGATGCGCTTGTCATGGCCGCCGCCGTGGCCGACTTTCGCCCGCGAGATGCAAAGAACCAGAAGATCAAGAAGGGATCCGACGACGACTTGTTGAGCATCCCGCTGGTCAAGAATCCTGACATCGTCGCCAGCATCGATCGACCCGGCCTTGTCAAGATCGGATTCGCGGCCGAGACCAGCGATCTGATCGATCACGCGCGGAGTAAGCTGAGCGCCAAAAACCTGTCGCTGATCGTCGCCAACGATGCGGTCGCGACGATCGGCAGCGATATGAGCACGGCCATTTTCTTGACGCCGGGTGCGCCGCCGGAACGACTACCCCTTCAATCGAAGGAGGCTGTTGCCCAGGCGATCATCGCGCGACTCGGATCGTTGCTCACGAAGGGTCGCGGATGAACAACAGCATCCAGCCGCCTCGGGCGCGCGGGACGAGCCAGGAGATCAGATCGCAGGTCGCGCTCGAAATTCTCCTCAACGCCTTTGCGGTTGTAGGTGCAGCTGTTCTGTTGCGTTGCCTGCTCCTCGGCCTCGGCGTGAGCGAGCGCCTCTGGCTAGGTCGGTTCGTCTACGAGTTGACCGACGTGTTCATTATGCCGCTCAGTGTCCTGCCTGGAGCAGGCAACGAGATCTACCGCTCACTCACCATCGCCGATGTGACCATGTCGGCCGGCGTCATCCTCTTCCCGCTTGGTCTGTATGCCAGGGGAGGCAGGCGACAGCGCGCTCGCTGACAATCGACCCCGTTTCGCGCCAAGGCTTGGCACGAAGATTGGTAACCAATGGCGTAGTGACAGAGGCAGAGGACACTGAAAGGACCGAGTACACCATGATGCGAAACACCGTGCGTGGCATCCTGGCGCTGGCGCTGACGGCCGTGGCAACCTGGCTTGCAAACATGATCGTCGAACGCATTTTTGGCCCTGAGGAAGGATCGGCGGCTGGAAGTTAGGCGTCGCACGTGATGAGCGAACAGCTGGTGATCGAGCCAAGGACGACCGTGTACAAGAACGTGATGGTCGTCATTAACCCGGCAACCAGGCGGCATCCGGATCGCATCGCCGAGATCGTGGCCCGCGCGGCGCCAGCCGGCACCGACATCGTGGTGCGGCAGACCGTAGCTGGCGTGGCGGTCAAGGATCTCCTCGGCACTAGCGCACGTCAGATGGACGCCGTGATCGCCGCGGGCGGAGATGGCACGGTCGCGGCCGTTGCCACCGCGCTGGGTGACTCCGGCGTACCGCTGGGAATCATTCCGGCGGGGTCGACCAACGTTATTGCCCGAGAACAGGGCATTCCGCTCAATTCGGTCCACGCGGCCCGGTTGGTGTTTGGCAAGCACACGTATCGCCAATTGGACGCTGGGATCTGCGGCAACCACCGGTTCCTACACATGGCCGGCGCTGGGATCGACAGCCGTCTCTTTCTGGCGACGGACGCGGCGGCAAAGCAGAAGCGAGGTTGGATCGCTTACGTCGGTCCAGCGCTGCGAAGCCTCCGAGCTGCACCGTCGCGGTTCTCCATCGACGCGGAGGGTGTCTCTCTCGACGTCGTTTCGCCCCTCGTGCTCGTCGCCAATGGCACGTCAATCTTGAAACCGTACTTTCTGACCTCTCGCACAATTCGCCCAGACGACGGCTGGCTAGACATTCTCGTTTTCACGGCAGTGCAGCCGCTGCCAATCGCGAGAGCCCTGGGAAGGTTCGCGATGAGGTCACTCGACCGATCCGCCTACGTCACGCGCATTCCCACCCGATCGGTGCGCCTTTCCGCGGATCCGCCACTGCCTATCGAGTTAGATGGAGATGTCGTGACCCAGACGCCGGCGCAGTTTTCGATCGCCCCCGGCGCGCTTCGGCTCATCATTCCAAGATCATGATTGCCTGTTACTCAGTTTCAGCGTTCAGGGTATAGAACGCGTCAGTTTCGTACCCCATGTAAAATGGCTCCTCACTGCTATCGCTTGTGAAGAGCGTGAGGCTACCATCGGTTGTATAGACTTCGAAGACGCTGGCCACATACCATTCGGTCGACTGACCCGGCGCCAACTCCCCCGCAAATTGGGGAACGCCGTCGGCGGCAATCTCCACGTAGATGGTGCCTTCGGCAGTGATCATGATCGACGCCATCCCCTCCTGAGGATCCGGCATCGACGTTTCGGTCGAGGGATCTATGTCCTCATTCTCGTCGGCGGGGGCAAAGGTCTCTTCTTCGGCAGGCCCAGTGACCTCTTCGGTTGCCTCTTCCGTCGGGGTGGACGTCGGTTCCTCGGTCGGCGTGGCCGTCGCCGTCGGCGGTGGCGTGGGAGTCGGCGGAACTGGTGTTGGCGACGGAATAAAGAGCGCCTCGGAGTCAACCGGCGTGACCGTCGCGATGACCTCGGCCGGCGTCGAGACTGCCTGTGTCGGCGCGAAATAAGCGCTATAGAGCCATGCGAAGACGATCGCGCTCATCACGACCATAAAGGCAATGATCGCGAAATTAGGCGCCCAGTGGCTCGGCATGTCAAGCGGTTTGACAACGACGTTCACGTCAGGCTGGTCGTTGCCACCACGCGCGTCGTCGAACATCTGCAACAGCTTGTTCGCATCGAGGTCGAGATAGCTGGCGTAGTTGCGAACGATGCCGCGTTGATAGATGAGTGGCGGTAGCGCAGAGAAGTTTTCCTCCTCGAGCGCCGCCAGATGATAGCGGTTGATACGTGTTGAGCGCTCCACCTCGCGCAGCGTGACGCCTTTGTAGGCCCTCGCCTGCCGGAGCGTGTCGCCAAAAACAGCCATGAGCTCGTGCTCTGCCCCCCATTCGCCGAGCGACTGCTCAACGTTGTGTCACGTCACTTCGCAACCGCCGACCAACTGACGTTGAATCGGCATCGTGCGCGAAATGGGTCAGGCCGTCCCTCCCGGCCATCCCTCTGCATGACCGGCGTATGGTACCAAAGTTATGACCCCTGTCGACGCCGCGCGGCGCCATCCCGCCGGTTCAGCCACTGATCGACGAGCGGTGTCGGCTTGCTGTGCGCGGCGGCATCAGCCGTCGACAGCCAGATATCATCGTGCGGCAACCACCAGCAACCGAGTGACGATTCACACGGCAGTTCGTCCGCATCGACCATACGTCGATGACTAAATGCCCAATTGTTATTGCACCAGCCTCGTTCGCCGCTATCGGCCGGACGAAAATCACGGCAGGTCCTACACATTCGCGGAACATTGGGTGCGACGTGGACCGCCGTGTCGCCAATGTCGAAGTCTTCGTCGAATCCACCTGCCAGGGCGTACGCGAAGTCGTCCTCCGTACCGGGCGCTTCGATCTCGTGCTCGACGAGGGCGGATTCAAAAGCTGCGTGTAGCTCGTCCTCAAGTGCCGCTGGCGCACCTTCGAAATCCTCTTGGACGTCCTCGTCCCACAACGGCTCAACGGCTTCGTCGTCGACCGTCAACGCACGTACGTTCCGGCCCCGCAATCCGCGCCAAGATCGTGCGTGGCCCTCGCCGTCTTGGATAGGATCGTCCTCTGGTTCCCGCGCTGGTGACAATGGATTGCGTCGCAGGAGTGCGGGCGCGACGCCAGAACGGGACTGCCGCTCGCGCAGCCGTTGCAGTGACAGCCGGCGCGGGTCCTCTGGCAGGTCTTGCGCCGCGCCCGCAACTGGAGGCGCCATGCTGGGCATGTTTGCCCGTGGTAAGTCGACTCCCGCAACGTGGTCTGGCACGGACGAAAAGTGATCACGTTCCTCGCGATGAGCAGTCGATGCAGGCCCAGCAGGTGGCGCAACATTCGACCGGACTGGTGCTGGTGTCGAATCCCGCGCGGGCTGGATTGGATTGGGACGCCAGACAATCGTCGCGCCAGACGCGGAGCGGCCGTCCGTCACGCGTTCGCTGTCGCCGCTTTCGGCGGACTCGACGTCCAGGGCGGGATCCGATCGTTCAGCCGCGGATGACTTTGCCGCATGCCGCTTACGGGCTGCTTCGATGGCGGCGCGCGGATCATGGGAAAGCAGGGTTGCCCGATCGTCCGTCAACGGCAATACCGGGGATTCGCCAACGACGACATCGACTGGCGCGGGCGTTGAAGACCGCAGGGACGCATCGAGCTCAACTTGTCCGTTGTCCACCAAGACGGACATTTCCTCCGGCGAGATCGGAGGCAACGGCCGCTGCCGCGTTTCGTCGCTCTCCGGACCTGGCGCTCCGGCGTCGTTTCGCGGCGCCCAGAGATCCCGGGACCAGCCGTCTCGGCAAGCAAGCTCACCTTTGCGGACCATGATCC
>JBOGUE010000301.1:0-18387 GCA_050695955.1 Thermomicrobiales bacterium
AGATACGGCTCGATGCCCATCATCGCGACCACCCTGTCGGTCTGGTCGAGCACCTCGGCGGTCAGCGGATCGGGTGCGCCGAGCGGCTGGATCTCCTCCTGCCGGAGGCGCTCGCGGAGTGCATCGATCGGAACCTCCGCGTAGATCTTCGCGACCCGGAACGGGTCAAGCCGGTGCCGCTTGGCGAGCGTGCGCAGGATCTGGACGTAATCGTCGACTCCCCGATTCGTTCCTGCTCCGCCAGCCGATCCAATGATCAACGGAATCCGTCGCTCTCGCGCCGCGCACAAAAGGAGTTCGAGATCATGCTCTTCCCACTCGTAGGGGTTCATCGGCTCGTCCGCGCCGAGGAAGAACGGCGCGCTGTCGCCGCTCCCGGCATCGGCCCCAATGAAGTCGAGCGGCCGTTTGATCCCCTCGAAGAAGGAGTCGCGATGGATCGGCTCGTGGCCGAGCGCGCCGGTCGCCGAAAGTGTGGTCATCTTGCGGAGCATGTCCCCTCCAACACGCGACGAACTATTCGTAGACGAGCAGTCCCGCCTTCTGGTACTGCTGGTTCAAGCGATCGAGCATCGTCGTCACCCGCGTGCCCCCGCGGGCGACGCAGGCGGCGAGGAGCGCGTTGGCGACGGCCAGCGGCGCGACCAGGGAGACCCGATGCGTCGTGCTCTCGACCGGTGCATAAAGCGCATGACTCGCCAGCGGCACGGCGGGCGAGAGGGGACTGTCGGTCAACGCGATGCTGGTGACCCCGATTTCCCGAGTCCGTTCGAGCGCCGCCAGCGTCTCACCGACGTACCGGTAAAAGGAGACGCCGAAGGCGAGATCATCCGCCGTCAGGAGCTCGATCTCCTGGACGAGCGTGAGCCCTCCCTCCGTCACCTGGGACACTGCCAGCCCGATGGTCCGGAACGAGCTTGTCAGGAACGCCACGACGCCACCCGCGACGCCGCCCCCGAAGAGCAGGATGCGGCGCGCATCAAGCAGGCAGTCGACGACGCGATCGAACGTCTGGACGTCAATCCCCTCGGAGACCAGCCGCAGGTTCTCGGCGTCCTGGGCGAAGGTCCGGCGCAACACGTCCGGCATCGCCCGCCCTGCCAACGTGCCATTCGATGGCTGGGCGAGCGATGGGTAATGATGCGGAAAGAGGGCACGGAGGTGTCGCTGCAGATCCGGGTAGCCCGCATAGCCGAGCGCCCGGCTCAGCCGGACGACGGTGGCGGGATCGACGTCGAGCCGCTTCGCCAGCTCATTCGCCGAGGTAAACGCCACCTCAGCCGGATGGTCGGCGAAGTACCGCGAGACGCGCTGCTGTTTGGGCGATAGCCGGCTGAACCCAGCGGCGATACGCTCGGCAAGCGATGCCGTTGGCTCGGACATGACCGTCTCTCCATACGATACCCCCAGCATATCGCATGGTCGGAACGAATGCAATAGTCATTGAATTATTGTCGTGTTTGCCATGTTTATTGCATTTCGCCGGCTTCACGCTACGCCTGCTCGTAGGCCTCTTTGAGCTTCGCGACGTCGATCTTGGTTATCTGGAGCATCGCCTGCATGACACGGTTGGCTTTCGCCGGATCGTCGTCCTGCAGCAGCTCGAACAAGGTCGTCGGGATGACCTGCCATGACAGACCGAACTGGTCTTTCAACCAGCCGCACGGACCCGGTTCGCCGCCGGCCGAGAGCTTGTCCCAGTAATAATCCACCTCCTCCTGATTCTCGCACTCGATCAGGAACGAGACGGCCTCCGTGAACGTGTATTGCGGTCCACCGTTCAGCGCGGTGAACTCCTGACCGTTGAGCCGGAAGGTGGCGGTCATGACGGTTCCGGCTGGCCCTGGCCCACCTTCGCCATAGCGACTGACGTTCAGCACCTCGGCATCCTCGAAGACCGAGACATAGTAGTTCATCGCCTCTTCGGCGTTGTTGTCGAACCACAAGAATGGGGTGATCTTCCGCGTCATGGTCTCTTCCTCACATTCGTCCGGCGGACGGCCAACAGAGCTCTCGGTTCCCGGCACGACACCGGATAGGCTCTAGCCGTTAGTCGATTGGTCATGCCCCTAATCGACATGTGCCTGTGATCGACGAGCCATCCCTGATCTGGATGCCGAGCTCGCGCGCACGATATGCGAACTGCCCCCATACCTGTCCCCCCTCCAGTTCCCCGATGTGCCGACTCCACCGCGCCAGATCGGCAAAGTTGCGCGGGGTGTCGTCGGGCCGCTCCCGCGTTCACGTCTATCTCACGTCTCCTGGTCATCCGTGTTTTACCGGTAAGACGGCATCGATCTTGCGCTCGATCCTACGACCATCTCTCGCTTTGGTGGTGCACAAGACGAGCGGACGAGGACGTCCGCGAGGGAGGAGGAGCGATGAGCGCGGCAACGACGAGCAAGGCGGACTGGCTCGAGCGGATCGAGCGCGGGCGGGAGACCTGGGAGGCGGTCGTGGCCGAGGTTGGCGACGCGTGGATGGATCGGCCAGGCGCGACCGGAGACTGGACCTTCAAGGACGTCGCCGGCCACCTCAACGGTTGGCGGGAGCTGACGGTCGACCGGCTGGAGGCGGCTGCCGGTGACCAGGCGCCGCCGCGCATGCCCTGGCCGGACGACCTGAGCGAAGAGACCGAGGAAGGAGTCGAAGCGATCAACCGCTGGTTCTACGCGCGCAGTCGCGAACGGCCGGCGACCGAAATCCTCGCCGAGTCGCGCGAGCAGTTCCGGCGGATGCGGGCGGCGGTCGAGGCGGTCCCCGAGGATGAGTTGGTGACGCCCGGCCGCTTTCCATGGCTGGGCGGCGAGCCGCTCAGCGCGCCGCTCAGCGCGGTCCTCGACGGGTCCCTTGGCCACCTCCACGAGGATCACGAGCCGGAGATCCGCGCCTGGCTAGCCGGTCAACCCCGATAGCGCTTGGGTCGGTGGACCGTGACGGCGAGTTAGGGGCACAAGCGCCAAGCGCAAGGTTCCGAGCAATCTGCCCAGATCCTAGCCATCCAAGACCTGGATGCCGAGCTCGGTGGCAAGGTATTCGAACTGGCTCGGCGTGATGACGATCCCTTTCAGGTCGTGCCGCTTCAGGTTCCAGCCGGTGAGGTCGGCGCCGCGCAGGTCCGTTTGGAAGAACGTCGCCTCATCGATATCGGTATTGGATACGTTGCAGTTGACGAAGGCGGCTCCCGCCAGGTTCGTCAGGCTGAGGTCCGCCTCGACGAAGGAGCACCGCTCGAAGCGCAGCTTCTCCAGCGAGACGCCCCGGAAGGTGGAGTAATCGAGATTGCACTCGTTAAAGGTCGTCGCGGTCAGGTTGAGCCCTTCCCGAAAATCCAGCCCCATCAACTTGCACTGCGCGAACTCAGCCGAGAAGAAGTTGCACCCGGCGATCTTCGCGCCGCTCAAGTCACACGACCGCAGCGTCGAGGCGTTAAACCGCGCCCCCGTCAAATCCGCCCCCACAAACGAGCACCCGTCGAACTCGCAGTTTTCGAGTTCCATTCGCGCCATCGCCATGCCGGAAAAGTCGCAATCGCGATACTCCTCATCGCTCACGATCTCGTCGATGGGCATGCGTTTACTCATCCAGACCCAACTCCTGGCGCAAATCGTCCTGTGAAATCACCTCTCCGCGTTCGATTGCCTCAAGCTCTTCCTTGATAGCAAGCTCGTCCTCTGACGAGAACGCTTCGCCGTCTTCGGGGGCGCTCGCCAACGCTCTGAGAAACGGATCGGCATTGGTCATTGTGCTTACCCTTCGCGCGCATAGCTATGCAAACGCCGCCAACCCCGTGATCTCCCGGCCCACGACCAGGGTGTTGACGTCGTGCGTCCCTTCGTAGGTGTAGACGCCTTCGAGGTCGCAGAGGTGGCGCATGATCTCGTGGTCGTGGAGGATGCCGTTGCCGCCGAGGATTTCGCGGGCCGTCGCCGCCACCTGCCGCGCCGTCGCCGTGGCGCTCAACTTGCCCAACGCCGTCATCCCCGGCGTCGCCGCGCCCTGGTCGAGCAGGCGACCAAGCTGGATCAGCAGCAGTTGCGTCTTCGTGATCTCGCCCAGCATCCCTACTAACTTCTCCTGCGTGATCTGAAAGGCGGCGATCGGTTTGCCGAACTGCTCCCGGCGCAACGCATAGTCGCGCGCAATCTCGTAACAGGCGATCGTCTCCCCCAAGGCGTGCCAGGCAACGTTCGCCCGCGACTCCGTCAGAATCCCGGCGACCGAGCGGAACCCACCGACTGGCATCCGGTTCGCCGCCGGCACCCGGCAGCCATCCAGTCGAATATCAGCCTGCGGCACACTTCGTTGCGAGAGCTTGCCGGCGATCGCCGTCGCCGCGAAGCCCGGCATCGACGGCTCGACCAGGAACCCGGCGACCCCATCCTCCGCCCGCGCCCACACCACCGCCACGTCGCAGATGGTGGCGTTACCGATCCAACGCTTGGCCCCGTCGAGCAGGTAGCCGTCGCCGTCGCGCACCGCCCGCGTCTCCAGGTGCGAGGCATCGCTGCCGTGCTCCGGCTCGGTCAGGGCAAATGCGCCGATCGCCTCACAGCGGGCGAGGGGCGGCAGCCAGCGCGCCTTCTGCTCCTCCGACCCGCAGGCGGCGATCGCGTTCGGCGCCAATCCCCCGTGGACCACGAAGAAGGTCGCAAAGGAGGAATCGACCCGCGCCAACTCCTGCATCGCCAGCCCAAAGGCGACATGACTCATCGTGGGGCAGCCGTACCCCTCAACCAGCCCGGCCGCGATCTCGACCTTCGCCAGCTCCGGCACGAGTTGTCGCGGAAACTCGCCCCGCTCCCACGCCTCCCGCGCCACCGGCCGCAGATGCTCCTCGGCAAAGGCGCGGACCCGGTCCCGCACCGCCCGTTCGGCCTCGGTCAGCAGCGACTCGGCGAGGTAGAAGTCGACGGCCGGCCGCTCTGTGGTCATCAAGCAACCCCTCCCGCGTCACCACTCCCCGCCGGCACGACCACCGCCCGTCCAACGTCGGCCGGGGAGGCGCACCCGCACAGCGTCAGTGCCCGCGCCACCTCATCCCGCAACAGTTCCAGCACCCGGCAGGCCCCCTCTTCGCCGGCGACCGCCAGGCCATAGAGGAAGGGCCGGCCGATCAGCACCGCCCGCGCGCCGAGGGCCAACGCCTTCAGCACGTCCGCCCCACGGCGAACGCCGCCGTCGAGCAGCACCTCGGCCCGCCCATCGACCGCGGCGGCAACGGCGGGCAGCGCATCGAGCGCGGCGACGGCGTCGTCGAGCTGCCGGCCGCCATGGTTCGAAACAAGCACCGCCCGCGCCCCATGCTCGACTGCCAACCGCGCATCGTCCGGATGAAGCACCCCCTTGACGATCACCGGCAGCGACGTGACCGACGCCAGCCAGTCGAGATCGTCCCAGCCCAGGGTGTCTTCCAGTGAGCGAATGTGATCGCCATACGCGGTCAAGCCAGCGGAGAGCAGATTGCCGAAGATTACGCCCTCCGGCAGATCGAAGCGATGTCGCTCTTGCTTCTCCCGCCGGCCATGCACCGGGGTATCGACCGTCAGCACCACGGCTGACGCGCCACTCGCCTCCGCCCGGCCGATCAGATCGCGAGCGATCCCCCGGTCCTTGTAGAGGTACATCTGCATCCACCAGGGACCGGCCTCCGGCCCAATCTCCTCGATGGGGACGCACGAGGCCATGCTCAGGGTGAAGATCGTCCCAGCCCGCTTCGCCGCCCGCGCGCTGGCGAGCTCCCCGTCGGAACAAAAGAGG
Organism: Thermomicrobiales bacterium; assembly: GCA_050695955.1. GTDB lineage: Bacteria > Chloroflexota > Chloroflexia > Thermomicrobiales > UBA6265 > JBOGUF01. Next base: position 5,761 of record JBOGUE010000301.1, read on the forward strand.
CGATGCAGCCCGGTCGGCGCCACCAACACCGGCAGGTCGACCGCTTGCCCCAAAACCGTCGACGCCGGGTCGGCCCGCCCCACGCCGGTCATGACGCGGGGCAGCAACCGCCGGCGATCGAACGCGGCCCGGTTCTCCCGCAACGTCACCTCGTCGCCCGCGCCGCCGGTCAGGAAGTCGAACGCCATCGGCGACAGCACCTCCCGCGCCGCCGCCTCGTACTCGTGGACGTTCAACGGGTCTCGGATTTCCTGTTCGACTTCTTCGTCCACCATCAACCAGGCTCCTTACGTGGCGGTGATTCATCTGCGAGAATTCATCGCCCAAAACGCGCGTCAGACCGGTATCGTAAACGACAGGAGGCCGTGATCGTCCCATGTCAGAACTCAGCGAAGCATTTTTGAGCAAAGCGCAGGAGAGCTTGGAAGGTGCGGCCAGTGAGTTCTCCAATGGACGCTACAACAATTGCGCCAACCGCTGTTACTACGCCTGTTTCCAGGCGGCGGTCGCGGCGCTCGACATGGCCGGCATACACCCGACCGAGGGTAAAGCTCAATGGAGCTACGAGTTTGTCCAAAGCCAGTTCGCAGGGAGGCTGATCAACCGACGAAAAGTCTATCCGTCCGCGTTGCGCGACACACTCACAGAGACGTACAGTGTCCGTGAGCAGGCAGACTACTCACGAACGAAAGTCAGTCAACGCCAAGCTTCTCGGGTACTTAAGTGGACTGGTGCAATGGTTACAGCTATCATCAATCAGGGAGATATCCGATGAACACAAGCCTAGCAGCCCAGTCGCTCAACGAATACGATCCTCGCATCCAGGCGGCGCTCGCGGAATTGCGCGAACGTATCAGCAGTCGGTTTCCTGGCACGGTCTATACGACCGGGTATGGCGAGGATCCCGAGGGAATCCGCCTCACGGCAATCGTCGACGTCGATGAACTTGCCGACGTTACGGATATCTTCATCAGTCGCCTGACCGATCTCCAAGTGGATGAAGGTCTACCCATTTTCGTCATCCTGGAGCAGCCAACTGAGCGCGTCACGGCCCAAATTCGTGAGCAAAAGAAGGCGCCGGATCGCGGGATTGATCGCATTCCGGCACTCTTGACTGCCTTTGGCGTACCAGATCTAGAAAGACCGCTTGCCTAACTTCGTCCCTGGACTCGAGCTGAGCCGCAGCTTCTACCACGAAGCGATCCGGCCGATCCTCGATGCGGAATATCCGGGCCTGCGCCACTCGGCGGCGCTCTTCGGCTACGGCTCGGACGTGCTCGGGTACGACACCGAGCGCTCCACCGACCACGAGTGGGGGCCGCGCGCCTGGTTGTTCCTCGCCGCGGACGACCTGCCGGCGCACCACGATCGCGTCCGCGACACCCTCGCCCACCGCCTGCCGCCACGATTCCTCAGTTATTCCACGCACTTCGGCGAATCCTCCCAAGAGACGGGCACGGCCACCCTGGCCGAACCGGCCGCCGGCCCAATCAACCACAAAGTCTCCGTCGTCTCGCTCGAAGGCTTCGCGCGAGATCAGTTTAGCCTCGACGCCCACGCGGAACCAACCGCCGCCGTCTGGCTCGCCCTGCCCGAACAGAAGCTGCTCGAGCTCACCGCCGGCGCCGTCTTCCACGACGGCCTCGGCACGCTCGCACCGCTGCGCGCCCGCTACACCTCCTACCCAGAAGATGTCTGGCGCCACCGCCTCGCGGCGCAATGGCAGCGGCTCAGCCAGTTGGAACCCTTCGTCGGCCGCACCGGCGAGGTGACCGACGACCTCGGCTCAGCGTTGATCGCGGCGTCGCAGGTGCGCGACCTCATGCGCCTCTGCTTCCTGATCGAGCGGCGCTACGCCCCCTACCCCAAGTGGTTCGGCACCGCCTTCGCCCGCCTCTCCTGCGCCCCCACATTGACGCCGATGCTGACGAACGTGCTACGCGCCGGATCGTGGCAGGAGCGCGAAACACATCTCACTCCCGTCTATCAGCACGTCGCCGTGATGCACAACGCCCTCGGCATCACGCCGCCGCTCGACCCCACGGTGCGCCCCTTCTTCGGCCGCCCATTTCAGGTTCTCGTCGCCGGACGCTTCGCCGAGGCGATCCTAGCCACCATCACCGACCCCGCCGTACGCGCCATCCCCGACTTCTACGGCGCCGTCGACCAACTCTCCGATAGCACCGACCTCCTCTCCAACCCGGCGGTCTACCCAAAGCTGCGCCCGCTTTACGAGTAGAGTGGGGTACATTCCCGCATCCCACGCCTGATCCCGTCGCCCTGAGTACCCTCTTCCTTGTCATGCCGCGCTTCGGAGTTGGCCGAAGCGCAGGATGACGGAGCGGGGAACTCAGGATGTCGGCGCGTCGGTCGGAATCGGTTCCGGCGCGGGCGTCTCCGTTGGGGCCGGTACCGGTGTCTCGGTCGGCGGCACGGGTGTCGCCGTCGGCTCCGGGGTCGGCATGCTTGTCGGCACGGGCGTCGGTGTGCTGGTCGGTATCAGGGTCGGCGTGCGTGTCGGCGCCGGGGTGGGCGGCGAATCGGCGGCGATCACCACGTCGCTTGCGGAGTTGGCGCTCAGCCCGGTGGTGACCGAACCGGCCGGCGCGAAGCGGATCACGAGCTGGGGCGGATTCGGCCCCTTCTCCCGGCTGTGGAACTGCTGCTCCGCGTCGGCATTCTCGACCGCGTCCATGATCAGGAACCCGTTATTTACCCCCGTGTCCAGCATGACCTGCGCCTGGATGGCGACGTTCCACTCCCGATAGCCATTCCCGGACGTGGTCGTCGCCGCCGGTCCGGCCGCACCGGGTTGGTTCGCCCAGGTGACGCCGTTCTCCGCCCAGCCAACGGAAATCGGCACGGCTTGGAGGGTGCGGCCGGTCGTCCCCGACGCCCCGAAGAGCCGCAACGTGGCCGACTCGACCACGCAGCCCGGCGGCACGTCCGTCGGGAGTGGGAAGCGGACCAAAGCGCGGAAGTTGTCGCGCGGCCCCTTCGAACGGATCTTGAGGATGGAATCGCGCCCGAAGTTGTTCGACGCGCTGTTCTGGTCGATCCAGGCGTCCGCGTCGGCGGCGAGAGTTATCGGTGCACCGCAGTCCGGCGGCGGCGTGGCGGTCACGGTCGCCGGTGCTTGGGTTGGGGTCGCCGTCGGCGTGGCGGTCGGCGTGGCGGTCGAGGTCGCCGTCGAAGTCGCCGTCGGGGTCGGGGTCGCCGTTGGAATCGGAATAGACGTAGACGTGGCCGTCGGTGTGGCCGTTGCCATCGGGGGCGCGGTCGCCGTTGGCGTTGCCGTCGCCGCGGATATCGACGTCGCGGTCGGCGTCGGAGTGGCGGTCGGTATGGCGGTCGAAACTGGCGTAGCCGTCGCGGTCGCCGTCGGGGTCGGGGTCGGGGTCGCCGTCGCCGTTGGAGTCGCCGTTGGAGTCGGCGTCGGCGGCGCCGCAATCGTCCAGGGATGGACCGCCGGCGTCGGGTCGGTATTGCCGGCGGCGTCCGTCGCCTGGACGCGGAACTCGTGCGGACCGATCGCCAGTCCGGTGTACGCCACCGGTGAGACGCAGGCGACGAACGCGCCCCCGTCGAGCGAGCACGCGAACGTCGCATTCGACTCGCCGGCAGAGGCTGTGAAGGTGAAGAGGGCGCTCGTGCTCAACGTCGTCGCGGCCGGTCCGGCGTTGATCGTCGTCTCGGGCGGCGTGGTGTCGATCGTCCAGGTCCGCGCGGCCGGCGTAGCATCGCTATTCCCCGCGGCGTCCGTGGCGCGCACCGCGAAGGTATGGCTGCCGTCCGTCAGTCCGGTCAGTTCGACCGGCGAGGCGCATTCGAGCAGTTTGACGCCGTCGAGGGTGCAGCCGAAGGTGGCGCCAGCCTCGGAGGAGAAGGTGATCGTGGCCGACGCGATGCCAACGGTGCCGGACGGACCGCCGTCGATCGTTGTCTCGGGCGGTATCGTGTCGACCGTCCAGGTGTGGCCGGCCGGGGCGCCCTCGACGTTGCCGGCGGCGTCCGTGGCCACAACCTCAAAGGTGTGGCTGCCGTCGGCCAAACCGGTCAATTGCACCGGCGAGGCGCAGACGATGCGGATTCCGCTGTCGAGCGCGCAAGCGAAGGTCACGCCGGATTCGTTCGCTGCAAACTCGAAACGCGCCGAGGCGCTGTTGGTCAGCGCGGCCGGCGCGGCGGTGATCGTCGTCTCCGGCACGATAGTGTCAACCGTCCAGGTTCGACTCGCCGGCGTGACGTCGGTGTTCCCCGCCGGGTCGGTGGCGGCAACCGCAAAGGTGTGCGACCCGTCTGTCAGCGCGGTGTAGCCGGCCGGACTGGTGCAGAGTGCGGATGCAGCGCCGTCGAGGGAACAGGCGACGGTCACATCCGCCTCGTCGGCCGAGAAGGTGAAGCTGACCGTCGTGCTGCTCACCGCGCCGCTCGGCCCGGTATCAATGGTCGTCTCGGGGGTGGTGGTGTCGACGGTCCAGGTATAGGCGGCCGGATCGGAGCGGTTGCCGACCGGGTCGATCGCGATCACGGTGAACGTGTGCGACCCCTCGGCCACGGTGTACGTCACCGGACTGACGCAGGCCGCGGCAGCATCCCCGTCGAGGGCGCATACGAAACGGGCGGCCGGATCGCTCGACGAGAAGGTGAAGAGCGCTATGGTCGCGTTCGTCGGATCGGCCGGCCGCGCGCCGATCGCGACATCCGGCGGTTTTGTATCGACGGTCCAGGTGCGACTGGCAGGCGTGGGGTCGGTGTTGCCGGCGCTGTCCGTGGCACGGACGGCAAAGGTGTGCGCGCCGTCAACTAAGTTGACATAATTGACCGGCGAGATGCAGGCGGCGAACGCCACTCCGTCCAGCGCGCACGCGAAGGTCGCGTCGGGCTCCGACGAGAAGGCAAAGCCGGCGGATGCGCTGGCGACATCCTCCGCTGGGCCGGCGTCGATTGTCGTCTCCGGCGCAATGGTATCGACCGTCCAGGCAAAGGTAGCCAGCGCGGAGACGTTGCCCGCCGCGTCGCTTGCGGTCACGGCGAAGCTGTGTACGCCATCGGTGACCGAGTAGGTGGCTGGGCTGATGCACGGTTCGGCGGCGCCGTCGAGGGCGCAGGCAAAGGTGGCGGTCGCGTCGGTCGAGGCGAAGGTGAAGGTTGCGGTAGCCTGGTTGCTCGGGTTGGTCGGCGTCTCCGCCAGCGCGACGTCCGGCGAGGTCGTGTCGACGACCCAGGTGAAGCTGGCCGGGCTCACGTCGCTGTTGCCCGCGGCGTCGGTCGCCGTCACCTCGAAGGTGTGGCTCCCCGCGGTTAGGCTCGCGTATCCCCACGGCGAGGCGCAGGAGGCGAGGGCCGCCCCATCGAGGCGGCAGGCGAAGGTCGCCTCGGCATCGTCGGATGAGAACTCGAAGCTGGCCGCGGTGCTGTTGGTCAGGTTTGCCGGCGTGCCTGTGATCGTCGTCTCCGGCGCGACGGTGTCGATAGTCCACGTCGCGCTCGCCGGCGTGCCGTCGGCGTTCCCCGCCGCGTCGATCGCCATGACGTCGAAGGTATGGGCGCCGTCGGTCAGATCGGCGTAGGTCACAGGGCTAAGGCAGGCCACGAATTCGCCGTCGTCAAGCGCGCAGACGAAGGTCGCCCCCACCTCGTCGGCGGAAGTAACGAAGTCAAATGTCGCGCTCGTGTCGGTGGTCAAGGCAGGCGGCCCCGCGGTGAGATCCGTCTCGGGCGGGGTCGTATCAATCGTCCATTGGACGCGCGCTGGACTCGGGTCGACGTTCCCTGCCAGGTCGATGGCGCGCACCTCGAAAGTGTGCGGCCCGGCCTGCAGGTCCGCGTAGCTGATCGGGCTCAGGCAGGGGAGGAACGGGGCAGCGTCGAGGCCGTCGAGCCGGCATTCGAAGGAGAGCGCGGCGTCCGCGCTCGTTTCGTCGTCGCCGGTGAAGCCGAAACTCGCCGTGGTGGCGTTCGTCGGATCGTCCGGTTGGTCGGTGATCTCCGTCTCGGGCGGCGCCGTGTCGGGGCCGCGGCAGACGATGCCGGCGCACTGGCCGGTTTGCGCGTTGTCGAACGCGATGTTGTCGCCGCCGTCGATGGAGCCTTCGCCGGCATCGATGCCCAATCCGCCGTTGCCGACCGCGATGTTGGCGACAAAGGTGTGGCCTCCCTTCGCGGCGACGATCCCATCGCCCGAGTTCTCGCTGGCGACGTTACTGTCGAGGATGTTGCCGGGTCCGGCGATCGCCTCGTCGGCGAGGTAGATCCCCTGGGCGTCGTTGGCGTTGGCCACGTTCCCCACCAGCCGGTTGCCGTACGAGCCGCCGCCTAACTCGATGCCGATGCCCAGCGTTTCGCTGGCATTGTTGGCTTCGATCAGGTTGCGGTTCGACCCGTCGATCTGCAAGCCGCCGGGGTTGAAGCGCACGTCGTTGCCGCGCAGCACGCCGTCATTCGCGTTGCTCAGGCTGATGCCGGCGTCGGACATCTCCTGCGAGACGTTGCCGATCAGCTCATTGCGGTCCGAGGTGTCGACGACGATTCCGGCGTCGCCGCTCTGGGTGACGACGTTCCCCTCGATCCGGTTGCCGTGCGAGGCATCGATGACGTCGATGCCGCCGTCGCTGTTGCCCGCGACCGTGTTACCGAGCAGCGTGTTTCCGCCCGAGCGCTCGAGCCCGATGCCGATGTCGCCACCCCCGCTGACGCGGTTGTGTTCGACCCGGTTGTCGTTCGAGTCCTGAAGCACAATCCCCGTGCCGCCGTTGTCGGTGATCGTGTTGTCGGCCACGACGCTACCCGTCACGCCGAGCACAAGGGCGATACCGAGACCGTTGTCGACGACCGTGCAGGAGAGGACCTGATTGCGAACGCTTGCTTCCGTCAACTCCACGCCCGCGATCTGATTGAGTTGCAGGGTAAGCCCCTGGAGGACGTTGTCCGCCGCTCGCGAGAGGAGCTGCACCCCATAGTCAAATTCCTGGATGGTCCCGTTGCGGACGATTACCCCATCGACGTCGTCGAGAAAGACACCCGCGCCCAGACCGACGCCATTGATCGTGTGCCCGCCCAGATCGACGATGATCCGGTCGGCGCCGATGATCAACCCGTCACCGGGGCACGCGGTCAGGTCATTCGTAAACAATGTGCTTTTGGTGAGCACCTGGCCGCAGGTCACGGCCGCGGCCGTCGGCGACAACGGCGCCGCGGGGGCCGGCACCGGCCCAGTTGGGCGGAATCGCAGCCGCAGCTCGGGTGGGCTCTCGCCCTTCTCCCGGCTGAAGAACTTCTGATCCCCACCGTCGAGGTCGTCCTCGACCGCGTCGCGGATCAGAAAACCGTGGTTGGCGCCCACGTCGTAGATCGCCTGCACCTGGGCGGTAACATCCCACCCGCGGTAGCCGGCGCGGCCGGAGGGGATCGCGGCGACAGGATCGACCGCCGGCGGCTGGTTCTCCCAGGCGACGTCGTTCTCGGTCCAGGTCCCGGTGATCCGCCGCGCTTCGAGGCTGCGCCCTTCGTCTCCCGACTCCAGGTACAGACGCATCGTGGCCGATTCGACCACGCAGCCCACGGGCGCCGCGGCCGGCAGCGCAAACCGGATCAAGGCTCGCGGTTAGCGTCCAATTCAAGAGGGCGAACGCGCCGATGACCAGCGCCACGACGACCATAACTCCGATGCTGGTGCGGCAAATATGCCGACGAGCGCCCGTATGTACCATCGCAGCCTGCTCCCCAGACGACCCACCCAATCGCCAACTACCCACCGCACCCCTGCAAGAGGCGGTGGGCGCCGGCGTATCATTCCCCTTCCTTATTTGTGGTTCCCTGGCCCCTGGCCCCAGGGCCCCTGGCTGTAGGCCGCTGCTCCCGCGTTGGCGCCCTTTTTGGGCACACGAACGCCTAAGGCATCGAGGCATCCCCGACGCCGGACCATCGGACGTCCGCCGATACGTGTGGGTCGAGCTCTCGCCCGGAGGTGCGAATGGAACGAAGGAAACCAGCCCAACCGAGAGATCAGTCGACGGGAAAAGCTGGTTCCCCCACTCGCCCCCGCCGCCCTAACGATCAATCGATCCGGCGGGGCCTCATCACGCGTCCGTCTAACCCAGGACCGTAGCAGTGCGGCCTAGGACTGTATACCTATGCCACTCGTAGCTTATTCTTCTCGATGGGTCGCGTCAAGTGTCTCATTGCTTGAATTAGGCTTTTGTCACATTATGGTTTCTTCATGTGAGGCATTTGTAAATGAGAGACTTCTCATGTGAGAATCTCTTCATCTTCGTCGCGTCCGCCGACCGTGCTCCACCGGATCGCCCCGCGTCTACCTGCCCCCGCCCTGTCGTCAAGCCAAATCCTCCTCCCCTCCTGCCAAGCCCTCCCCGTCATGCCCCGGTCCCTCATGGTCATGCCGCACCCTCTCCTCGTCGTGCTGCTCCCTTCCCGCTTGTGCCGCATCCCCTCATGGTCATGCCGAGCGTCGGAGTCCCGGAGTCCCGGAGTCCCGGAGTCCGTCGAGGCATTTGGTTCTGCTGCGGGACATCTCTCATGAGAGGCAGATCCCTCGACTGCGCGCGGGATGACGGAGAGTGGGCACAGGAAGTCGGAAGGGGCGCTGACTAGCGAGCGATCCCGTTCGCCTGACCCCTCTGCAGTCACACTGGAGTCAGCTCAGGCGGAGGCGTGACCCACGGCGAGTCCGGACGCCGCCTCCGCGATCACCGCCAGCGAAGCCGGCGGCTCGGCGCCGAGCGGAAGGTGAATCCGCATACTGGTGCCGTGGCCAAGGCGGCTCTGCGCCTCGATCCGGCCACCGTGCGCCTCGACGATCGTGCGCGCGATCGAGAGACCCAGACCGGCCCCACCTCGCCGCCGGGCGCCCGCCCGGTCGGTCCGATAAAACCGTTCGAAGATCAGCGCCAGTTCCGCCCGCGGAATGCCTTGTCCCTGGTCGGCGACCTCGACGACCAGTTCTTCCTTCGACGCTGATGCGGAGAGAAGCACCGTCCCACCGGCCGGGCTGAACTTGGCGGCGTTGTCGACCAGCGCCATGATCGCCTGCTCGATCCGCGCGGCGTCGGCCACGACCGTCCCCTCGACGGGCAGCTCGGTCATCAGGACGGCGCCCCGCTGCCGGACGAGCATCGCCGCCCGGCTCGCCACCTCCGCCAGCAACGGCTCGACCGGGACCGACTCGAGCTCGAGCGGCGGGGACGCGGCGTCGGAGCGCGCCAGGAAGAGGAGTTCCTCGACCAGCCGCGACATCCCGGCCGACTCCTCGACGATCTCCTCGAGGATCTCCCGGTGGACGCAGGCCGGCTCCATCGCCAGGCCCGCTTCGGCGTTGCCCCGCAGCACGGTCAGCGGTGTCCGCAGCTCGTGGGAGGCGTCGGCCACGAAGTCGTTCTTCGCCTGCAGCGCCTCGCTCAGCCCCTTGGACGCCGCCTGCTCGGCCACGTACAGCCGGCGGATCTCGCCGATGACCCGGATCGCCGCGAAAATGAGCGCCGCGCCGACCAGCACGAGTCCGCCGAGCACGATGCCGAGGACCAACCGGGCACTTGAGCTTGCCTGCTCAATCCTGGCCACGGCGACATCCGCCTGCCGCTCGGCCAAGCGGTCGATCTGACGGGCCGCCTCCTCGAGTCCGGCCAGCCGCAGCAACCCTTCGTCGCTAGTGGCCTCAAAGGCGTCAGAATCCGAGGCATGAAGTTCCATCGTCGGCATAAAGAGCGCGTAGTATTCCTCCGACATCCGCCGCAGTTCCTGCGGCTGCGGCAGGTTCGGCTCGTTGATACCCATCTCCTCGAGTTCATCGATCTCATCCAACAGCTCGGCGTAGGCGACCCGAAAATCGATCAGCCGGTCGTTCGCCGGACCGTAGAACCGCAGATTCCGGTGGTAGTGGCGGAGGTCGAGGATCGCCACCCGCAGATCGTCGGCGTCGTCTTGCAGCGCGATGTCGTACCGGAGCGCGTCCTGAGTCGTGTCGTGCACGGTTTGGTTAAACGCCAGTCCGGCAATCCCCGCGAACGCGATGGCCATTACGAGCCCAACCAATGATGCGGTAAGGAGCCACCAGGGGCCGTGCGGAAGGCGGTCGAGCAGCGCGCCGTCCACCTTCTCCTGCCGCGCCGGCTGCCGTCGCGCCACGGTTCGCGCCCGCGAGCGCCACCCTCCGGATTCTGCTCGGCCGATCTCCCCCTGGTTGGCGTGCTGCCCGTTGGTGTTCATCGTGCGTTCCTCACCGTCCGCGCCGTGGTGTAGGATTCGGATCATGCAGATTCTCTTGATCGAGGACGAAACGAAAATCGTGCGCTTCCTCGAACGCGCCCTCGGCGCGCACGGTCATCATCTGCTGAGCGCCGACAATGGCGAGGACGGCGTCCTGTTGGCGACGACCGAGCCGGTCGAATTCGTCCTGCTCGACATCATGTTGCCTGGACTCGACGGCCACCAAACCCTCGCCCGCATCCGCGAGAAGCGGCCCGATCTGCCGGTCCTCATGCTGACCGCCCGCGACACGGTACAAGACAAGGTCACCGCCCTCGACGCCGGGGCGGACGACTACCTGACCAAACCCTTCGCCCTCGAAGAGTTGCTCGCCTGCATCCGGGCGCTCTCCCGCCGCGCCGACCAGCAGCGCAGCACCGTGCTCCGCGCCAGCGACCTCTGGATGGACGTCATCGCGCGCCGGGTCAAGCGCGGCGAGGTCCAGATCGACCTCTCCCGCCGAGAGTTCTCGCTCCTCGAATACTTCCTGCGCCATCCCGGTCAGGTCCTCACTCGCGGCCAGATCCTGGCCACGATCTGGGAATACGACTTCGATCCCGAGTCGAACGTGGTCGATGTCTACGTGCGCTATCTCCGCAAAAAGATCGACCGCGCGGGCGAGCCCTCGCTGATCGCGACCGTCCGCGGGGCGGGATACCGCTTGGATACCCCCGCCGACGCCTGACGCCCGCCCGCACCCGCTCACACGAGTAGAGCGTCCCCGTTCGGTTCGAAATACCGGCGCGGGTTAGCAATCGACGCCGGACCGCACCGACCCGATCAGGCCGGCACGTAGGCAGTACTTGCGTTCTAGGAATATTGTCCGCCACGGACCTGGTCAGAGGAGAGAAATCCTTGGCGCGACGTCGGGCGATATGGCGACAGACACACGCATGACGCCTAGTCGTTTGTGGCTAAGGACTGCACTCTAGGTTCGCGCTTCCCGCTCTGTCAATATGTTAAGTGGACGTTAACAATGAATTAACAATATGCCTTCCACCGCTAGGAGGCCGCGGCGCGAAGGTACGTTCCTTGCATCGCAACGAGGACGACCAAGAGCAGGAGCAAGATCGCCACGGTCACCACCGGCGGCAGGAATGGAGCCAGGATCACGAGGCCCAACGAAGCCGCCATGCCGCCGAGTTTGGCGCGCGCGCCCGCGTGCCAGGCGTCGCGCCGGGTGACCGTGCGGCAGATCAGCAGCGCCAGTAGGTAGCAGGCCGTGCCGGCGCCAAGCGCCGCGGCGGCGCCGGAGGTGAGATGGTCGTGCGTTGCCTCCTCGATCAGCAGGCTGATCCCGGCGCTCACCGCCGCCAACCCGATGAGCAGCGGCAAGTGCGCGTAGGAGTAGATCAGCGGCGCGGGTGTTGCCTTGAGCGTCACGCCCTCGTGGCCGTCGAAGTAGAGCCACCAGAGGCAGGCGACGACAAAGAAGCCGAGGGCCGCGACAATTGACGAATCCAGGTCAAACTCCGTCTCCCGAGCGCCGAGGGCGACCGCCACCACCGACTCGCCCAAGGCAATGATGGTGAAGAGCCCCCAACGTTCGGGCACATGGCTGGCGCTGGTGGGAATGACGCGGTGGAGCGGAATCGAGATCGGCGGCAGGCTGAGGTCGACGGCGAGCCCAATCCCCCACAGGATGTAGCGGACCGGTTCCGGCAACGCCAGCGAGAGGAGCCAGATCCCCACGGCCAGCGAGTAGCCGAGGCCGTAGCGGCGGGTTAGCGGACGCGCCTCCGGCACCGCCCGGTGCGCCCGCGCATAGAGCCCGAGCATGATGACCCGCAGCGCGACGTAGGCCAGCGCGACCGCGGCCGTCTGCTCCCCGTGCCAGACATCGGGAATGAGGATGGCCAGCGCCGCGATCGCGAGCATGGCGACGAGCATCGCGCCGCGAAAAATCAGGTCGTCCGTATCGAATCGATCGGCGTAGAAGCTGAACCCCTGCCACGCCACAAAAACCGGCACGAAGAGCCCGCCGAAAAGCGCGAACCCACGCGGGCTATGGTCCCCCACCAACTCATGCGAGAGCTGGGCGATCGCGACCACAAAGACGAGATCGAAGAAGAGTTCGAGCCACGAGGCGTGCCGCTCGTGCTCCTCCTCGACGGTGCGCAACCTCGGCGGCTGAATCCACGATTCCCCACGAGGCCGTGACCCCATCACGGTGCGGCCGAACCTGATGCCTGCCACGAATCAGTCTCCGTTCCCATGCGATGCGTCGCCGTAGACCGCGAGCTCGTTCCAGACCGCTTCCAGCGCGTGGACACCGCGAATCGTCTCGTAGAGTTGGGACCACATGGCATCGACGGCCGCCTTGGCCGCGCCCTGGTCGCCGGCCGCGAGGGCGCGTTCGAGTGC
>JBOGUE010000302.1:0-2935 GCA_050695955.1 Thermomicrobiales bacterium
AACGTGGGCAGGTACGACTGGTAGGCGACGTCGAAGAAGGTCGTCAGAATGCTGACCAGCGCCGCGACGACGTAAAGGAGCTCGATCCGTAACGAGTCGACGAGGACCGCCAGCGGTATCGTCATCACCAGCGCGGCTCGCCCCAGGTCGGCCGCGATCATGATCGGCCGTCGCGGCAGCCGGTCGACCCACGCCCCCGCTACCAGCCCAACCAGAAAGGCCGGCGCCATCTCCGCGATCCCCAAGAACGCAATCTGAAACGGCGTCGCGTCCAGGGTGAGGATCGCCACGAACGGTAGCGCCGTCCGCCCGATGATCGACCCCAGGATCGACACCGTCTCCGCCACCCACAGCCGCACAAAGTCCGGATGCCGCCACAACCCCGTCAACCGCGGACGCATCCCCCCTCCTCGACATTCCAATACCCGATCTCGAATCTTACCGCGCAAAAAGCCCCCTCTCCCGCGCACGGGAGAGGGGGCTGGGGGGCGAGGGATGCTAACAGCTCGTCGCTCGTCACGCCGCTTGCGGCGCCTCGACCTCCGGCGACTCAATCGTCCGCTTCGGCCGTGGCAAGGCCCGGACGCTCGCCGTGCGTGGCCGCGGGCGAGCTGCCCAGGCCAGCTCCCAGGCCGGACCTTCGCTCACCGTCGCCTGCTCGATGCGCTCAACGTCGGTCGGCCGCACGACGTAGCGGCGGATTCCGGTCCGTGCGTAGAGCCGCCACGGCGCCTTGGCCAGGGCCGCGTCGGCGAGCACTCGCAGCAGCAGGCGGTTCGCCCGCACCGGCTTCGACGCCAGATAAGCGAAGCTGCCGACGCCCGGGATTCCGGCAAGGAACATCACGAGCGGCGAGTGGATCTGCCACGCCAGCCGCATGTCGTCTCGGTCGATCCGCCCTCTGGCATACCGCACCGCCGCCGTGCCCAGCGCCCCGGCCACGAGCAGCGGCCGGATGATGCTGCCAACCGGGAAGCGGAGCGGGATGCTGAGCAGGATGTGCCCACCCAGGTACGGCAGCATCTTCTGGAAGGTCGGCTCGGCCATCTGCGCCCGCAGCTCGGCGGCTTCGGTCGCGTCGATCCGCTCCTCGGTCTCCCAATTGGTGACCGCGCGGTCCATCCACGACCGGGCCTTCTCCTGCCCGTTCCCGAACGACGACTCGATCCGCGTCTTCCAAGTCCGCACGAAGCTACCGGTGACGACGCCGGCAAACACTCGGCGCACGATCCGCGGCTCCGACCGGTGCCAGGCCTCGGTTTCCATTTCGGCCGCGTCGAGCGTCGCGTGCAGCTCGCTCAGCCACACATCGCCCTTCGCCGCCCGCAAGTACTCCTGTTCGCGAGCGACGTAGGCGCGGGTCACGTCGTAGAAAACTTCGTCGTAGAAGGGGACCATGCCCCGCCGCAGCGCCCGCAGCCAGGTCGTCCGCGACGCCACCGGCGACACCAACCCCGACTCCAGGTCGATGATCTTGAACATGCCCGGACCCGTTTCGATCACGTTGTCGATCGCCCGCGGCTGCACCGGATCGATCTGCCACGTCGGCAGCCCAGCCGCCTCGAACCGCGTCGTCAGCCCGGCCAGAAACGCCTTCGCCACCCCGCGGTCGGTCGGAGCTGTGCCCTCGACCCGCTCGCTCACCACCGCATGCCGGCCGTCGATCCGCTCGATGCCGTGGATGCGGGCCACCCGCCGCTCGCCGTACCAATACTCAGTCAACATGCCCGCCAGGTTGCGCCGGTGCGTCGCCGCCCGCAGCGCCGTCTGGTTGCTGATATATGGGAAGGGCGCCTGGAACGCGACCCAGTAAATCACGCGCGGCAGCAGGCCCGGCGCGTAGACCTTGGTCACCACGTCGCCGTCGAAGCGGACAAGGCTTGTCAGCGCGTGGGCGTGCTGCTCGGTCTCATCGTGCGGCATCGCCTCGGCCCGGATCAGCCGCAGCCCGTCGATGGCCGGCGATAGCCGGTCGTGCAGCGCCAGCAGCGGCAGCAGCATCAGCCCACCGAGGGCGTAGGCGCCCAGGACATCGGTCGGCCAGTGCGCGCCGTCCCAGACGCGGGAGACGCCGACCGTCGCGATGACCGCCACGCTGCCGCCCCGCACCGCCCGCCGGATCACCGTCGATTCGATCCGCCTGGCCGCCGCGAAGACGAGCCCATAGAGCATCACCGCGCCCATGACGTGCCCACTGGGGAAGGAACGCTCCTCCCAGTTGCCGCTGTTGCGCGCCAGCGCGTCGAGATGCGGGCGGGTGCGCTCGACCAGCAGCTCGCCGACCAGCATGTTGGCCACGCCGCCGACGGGCAAGAATGCCCCCGCGAACGCCGCCGACCACCAGCGCAGCCCGGCGAAGACCATCACCACCGCCGCCCACATCACGACCGCGCCGGTCGAGCTAGTCATCAGCTCGATCAGGTTGACGCCGGTGTAGACGCCGGGTGCGTCGAAGCCCTGGATCGCCGTGATCGCCCACACGTCGAAGAAGGCGCGTGGGTTGATCATTGCATCGATTAGGAAAGCCATAAATGCGACGCCGAGGGAGATGCTCACCGCCCGCCGGCCCAGCCGCGGTAGCGCGATGGTCGTCGGTCGGGTCGCTCCCCCGGTCAGCGTATGTCGTACCGTAAGTGCCATTGCCCCTGCTCCCATTAGATCCCGGACGACGCCGGGTTTGCATTCCCTCGAGGTTCGCCGCGCCACTCCCCGCGACAACGATCCCCCACCAGTCTAAGAAGGCCCTAAGACCAAGAGTTGCCGATTCGGTGAACATTTCGTGTCATGGGCCAACCCTTTCCGTACAACGTCGATTACTGCGACCGCGTTCCCCACTTCCTGACGCGGCCGCTACCGCCATGCCATTACCCGGCCCTCGTCTTACTCGGCCGGTGTGACTCATCAGGTGCAAACCATTCGTCGAGCCATCTTCATC
>JBOGUE010000303.1:0-7766 GCA_050695955.1 Thermomicrobiales bacterium
CTCGAACGGACGCGGGAGATCGGGGTTCCCAGCATCGCGCTGACCGATAGTCCCCTCTCGCCCGCCGTGCCGCTGGCGAGTCATGCGCTTTATGCACCGGTCGAGAGTACGACGCATCGGGTCTCTCTGGTGGCGCCGCTGGCCGTTGCCAACGCGCTCCTGGCCGCTTGCGTCGCCCGCGGCGGCCCGCGGGTGACCACGATGCTCGACCGCTTGAACGAGCAGTACCAGAAGTCCGGGCTCCTTGTCTACGAGTAGATAAATCGACGCGCGTTGGAGGGAACATGCGGCATGCTCCGTAAGATGACCACGCTTTCGGCGACCGGCGCCCTCGGTCATGAGCCGATCCATCGCGACTCCTACTTCGAGGGTATCAAACGGCCGCTCGACTTCATCGGGGCGGATGCCGGGAGTGGGGACAGCGCGCCGTTCTTCCTCGGCGCGGACGAGCCGATGAACCCCTATGAGTGGGAGGAGCACGATCTCGAACTACTGTTGTGTGCCGCGCGGGAGCGGCGGATCCCGCTCATCATCGGATCGGCCGGCGGGGCAGGCACGAACCGGGGCGTCGACGACTACGTCGAGATTCTGCGCACGCTCGCCAAGCGGCACAATCTTGACCCATTCCGCGTCGCGAAGATTTACGCGGAGGCGCCGATCGATTGCCTGCGCGAGCGCGTCCGGAACGAGGAGATCCAGCCGCTCGGCGCCCTCGAACCGCTGACCGCCGAGGTGCTCGACCAGACGGATCGAGTGGTCGCGATGATGGGCATCGAGCCGTATCTGGCGGCATTCGACCAGGGCGTCGACGTCGTGATCGCCGGCCGGTCGTGTGACGACGCGATCTTCGCCAGTCTGCCCTTCCGCGCCGGGTATCCAAAGGCGCTCTGCTTCCACCTGGGCAAGACCCTCGAGTGCGCCTCGCTCGTCGCGACGCCGTCGATGGCGAAGGAGACCATCGTGGGGACGATCACGGACGATTACGTCGAATTGGAGCCGATGCATCCGGCGCAGCGCTGCACGCCGGAGTCGGTGGCCGGCCACTCGCTGTACGAGCGCGTCCATCCCTACACCCAGGCATACCCGGGCGGCGTGCTGGATACGCGCGAGACGAGCTACCAGCAGGCAGGCGACCGGGCGACGCGGTTCAGGGGAAGCCGGTTTATCGAAGATCCGGCCTACCGCGTGAAGCTCGAAGGGGCGGGGCTGGTCGGCTACCGGGCGCTCACCATCGGCGCCGTCCGCGACCCGATCGCGATCCAGAGCCTGGACTGGGTGCTGGAGAACGTCCGGGAGCGGACCTGTCAGCAATACGGCCAGCTCCAGGCGGGGATCGACTATCACCTGCACTTCCATCAGTACGGCAAGAACGGCGTGATGCGCGAGCTCGAACCGATCCGGGAGACTCGATCCCACGAGATCTGCATCGTCACCGAAGTCGTGGCGCGGACGCAGGAGATCGCCGACCTGATCGCGCGCTTCACGCTCTACCGGCTGCTCTTCCCGACCTTTGCCGGCCAGAAGGCAACGGCCGGCGGGATCGCGATGTTGCGGGATGAGGTGCTGCGCGGCCAGCCGGCCTACCGCTGGACGGTGGATCACCTACTGCCCGTCCAGAACCCGCTCGACCTGTTCAGGATCGACGTAGAGGAGATCGCCTGATGGCCGCGACGATCGTCCCGCTTCACCGTCTCGCCAAGACGATCCGGAGCAAGAACGCCGGCTGCCACTTCTATACGCTCGACATCATCTTCGACGACCGATTGACCTACGAGCAGGTCAAGCGGACCGGGGTGATCACCCGCGATCTCGTCCGGCAGCTCTACGGCGTCCCGGACGAACGGATCGAGCAGTTCGTCGAGTACGACATGGGCAATGCGATCAAGATCACGCTCCGCCGCTCCATCTCGAGTGGCGATGTCGGCGACTCGGACCTGTACGGCTGCCAGCAATACATACCCTTGCTGGACATTCCGATTCCGTGGGATGGGGACAACACCGACCCCTGACGGTTCGTCGCCGTCTCCGTGAAGGGCGCGTCGGCCAAGCCGGAACGAGGGTGTATCGAATCGACGAGGAGGAGGACACCGTGGCTAGGAGCAAGGACGATCTCACCGGACGAGCATCATCCATGGCGACGCCGATCACGCGGCGGGGGCTCTTGCGAGGGACGCTCGGGAGCGCGGGCGCGATCGCGGCCGGCGGCGCGATTGCCCGCGGCGCTGCCGCCCAGGGTGAGCCGCTAATCGTGGCGCAGACCGCCGATATTCTGACACTCGATCCCCCGATGCACCGGAGCCGCCCGACCCAAAACGTCCACCAGTTGTTGTACGACTCGCTCGTGCATCGTGACGAGACGCTCCAGCTTCGCGGGCAGCTCGCGGAGTCGTGGGAGGCGGTCGACGACACCACCTACCAGTTCAAGATCCGGGCGAACGCGACGTGGCATGATGGCACGCCGGTCCGAGCGCAAGACGTCAAGTTCAGCTACGACCGCACCCTCGACCCGGCAATGGAGGCGCCGCGCGCCGGTCTGCTCGACATGGTGGCGTCGACCGAAGCGCCGGACGACAGCACCGTGGTCATCACGACCAAACAACCCGATCCGCTGGTGCTCGTCTTTCTGAACTACCACGCCATTGTCCCGATGGATCAGGTGACAGCGCAAGGCGACGCCTTCTTCGAGAATCCGATCGGCGCCGGGCCTTTCATGTTCGAGTCGTGGACGTTGAACGAGCAGGTCGTCCTGCAGGCAAACCCGAACTACTGGGACGGCCAGCCGCTGGTGGATACGCTGATCATCCGGACGATACCCGACCCGGCGACGTTGCTGGCGGAGCTCGAGTCCGGCGGTGTCGACATCGTGCCCGAACTGCCGGCGGCGTTTTTCGGACAGGTCCAGGACAACGACGATTTGACGGCGGTAACGTCGCCGAGCACCGTGGTCCACTATACGGGTCTCAACACGACGATGCCGCCGTTCGACAACGTGCTCGTGCGGCAGGCCATGAACCATGCGGTGGACAAGAACGCCATCGTGGAGAGTCTGCTGCAAACGCTCGCGACGCCGATCGCCGGGCCGCTCTTCCCCGAGGTGCGCGGCTTCGATCCGAACGTGGCAGGGTACGAGTACAACCTTGACCAGGCGAAGGCGCGGCTGGAAGAGGCCGGCCTCGGATCCGGGTTCGAAGCCACGCTCGACACCACCGCGCCGAACAAGGAGGTCAGCGAGGCGCTGGCCGGCATGTGGAGCCAGATCGGCGTGACGGTGAACGTGAGCGTCGGCGAGCCGGGCGTGCTGGGCGAGAAGATCAACAATGGCGAGAGCCAGATGTGGTATAGCACGTGGGGCGACTCCACGGCCGATGCGGGTGTCACGCTCTACCGCCACTTCCACAGCAGCCAGCGCGAACTGTTCAAGGACACCGGCTACTCGCGTCCCGACCTCGACCAACTGATCGACGAAGGCCGCACCGCGCTGGATATGGATGCGCGTGCCGAGATCTTCCGGCAGGCGTACCAGATGGTTGTCGACGACGCGCCCTGGGTCTTCCTCTGGCAGCCGATGGCCCTGGCTGCCACGCGCGCCAACGTCAATGGTTTCATCCTGCGGCCGGACGCGTACCTGTTCCTCCACAAGGTCTCCAAGTCGTGAGGAAGGGCGCGTGATGGAGTGACGGCGAGCATGCGGCCGGCGCCGCCGAGCCGCTGCCCGCCCATCCTTTCGCGGTCAGGGCAGCCATGCTGAAGTACGTGCTACGCCGGATCATCCTTGTCGTGCCGGTGGTTATCGGCATCTCGGTTTTGACGTTTACGCTGATCCGGCTGATCCCGGGCGATCCGGTCGCGATCATGCTGCAGGACCAACCGCATACGGCCGCGGACCTCGCCCGCATTCGGGAGCAGTGGGGACTGGATGAGCCGATCGTCCTGCAATACGCAAGCTATGTCAGCCAGCTTGTGGTGGGCGACTTTGGCCGATCGTTCATGCTGCAGACGTCGGTGCTGCCGGTCATCGTCGACCAGTTGCCGGCGACGATCGAGCTGGCCGTCGTCAGCCTGACGATTGCCCTCCTCATCGCACTGCCGGTTGGCGTGATCTCGGCGGTCAGGCAATATAGCGTCTTCGACCGCCTCGGGACGATCGTCGCCACCCTCGGCATCTCGATGCCGGGGTTCTGGATCGGCCTGATGCTGATCATCCTCTTCTCCGTCAAGCTCGGCTGGCTGCCGGCGTCCGGCCGGATCGACTACGTCGCCGGGCTGGAGCCCGTCACCGGCTTCTACGTCCTGGACAGCCTGCTCACCGGAAATCTGAGCGCGCTGGCCAGCACGCTGAAGCACCTTGCCATGCCGGCGACGGTCCTCGGCAGCGCGATGGCGGCGCTGACGACGCGGATGGTGCGAACGAGCATGCTCGAGGTCGCGAAGCAGGACTACGTCGTTTGCGCGCGCGCGAAGGGCTTGCGCGAGCGCGCCGTCGTCATCCACATGATACGGAACGCCCTTATCCCGGCGATCACCGTCCTCGGCATGCAGATCGGCGGACTGCTGGGCGGCGCGATCGTCATCGAGACGATCTTCGCCTGGCCCGGCACCGGGCGGCTGACGGTGCAGGCCATCAGCGCCCGCGACTACTTTCTCCTGCAGGGGATCGTGCTCTTCTTCGCGCTGACGACCGTCTTCTTCAATCTGCTCACCGACATCGTCTACGGATTGGTCGATCCGCGTATCCGCTATACGTGAAACCGACCCGCGCATCTGAGAAGGAGCCATGACCGGACGAGCCGTTGCGCCCGACAGCCAGTTGAGGGATCTGGCGGCGCCGGCCGACCGCGTCCCCTGGGAGCAGCGCGAGGTCGTGGTCGCCGCGCGTCTTTTGGCCCGGAATCGCCTCGCGATCGCCGGCGCGCTCGTCTATCTGGCGATCGTCGCGCTCGCCGTCCTGGCCCCGGTCATCGCGCCCCACGATCCGGATCTGCAGGTGCTCTCCAACCGGTTGGCGCCGCCGGCCTTTCTGCCCGACGGCAACGCTGACCATCTCCTCGGCGCCGACAATCTCGGGCGCGACATTCTCAGCCGGCTGATCCACGGCGCGCGGGTCTCGATCATCGTCGGGCTGGTCACCGTGACGTTCTGTGCCCTCTTCGGCAGCTTCCTTGGCGCAATCGGCGGCTACGTGGGCGGCAGGGTCGACTACCTGCTCGTGCTCTTCCTCGACATCTGGATGGCGTTTCCCTTCCTCGTGCTGGCGATCGCGATGAGCGCCGTGCTCGGCCCCGGCCTGCTCAACCTGATCCTGGCGCTGGTGTTGAGCGGCTGGGTTGCCTATTGCCGCATCGTCAGAGGCGAGGTGATGTCGCTCCGGGAACGCGACTTCGTGGTCGCGGCCAGGGTCGTCGGCGCCAGCGGGCGGCGGATCATTGCGCGGCATCTGATCCCGAATGTGCTCGGGCCGATCCTGGTGCTGGCGACCCTGGAGATGGCCACGGTCATCATTGCCGAAGCGGCGCTCAGCTTTCTCGGGCTCGGCGTGCAGGCGAGCCAGCCGACCTGGGGCGGCATGCTGAACGATGGTCGCGCGCTTCTCCAGCAGGCATGGTGGCTCGCGACCTTCCCGGGGGTGGCCATCTCGATCCTCGTACTCAGCATCAACCTCTTTGGCGACGGGCTGCGGGACGTGCTTGACCCGCGTCTCCGCGGCCGATAGGACGAAGGAAGAAGGGTGACGATCATGCACGCCGCGCTGCGCACCGAGTTGATCAGCCTCAACGGCGCTCCGGCCGCGGTGGGCCGGGCTTACGGACGCGCCGCGGCCGTAAGCATTCGTCGGGACGTCGCCGCGTTCCGGGATGCCGTTGCCGCCAGCGATCTGGCGCCCGGCGAGATCGAGCGGCGGGTCGACCATTACCGGGCCATCGTGGACCGCGTCGCGCCGTACTGGCCCGAGGAGATGGCGGCGATCGCGGCCGGCGCCGGGGTCGCCGAGGGCGACTACACCGCCCACGTCGCGCAGAAGTACGTGCTCAAAGCCACCCGCTCCGCCCCCGCGCCGCCGTCCCATGAATGCACCTCGTTTCTGGCAACCGGCGCGGCCACGGCCGATGGCATCTCGATCCTCCATAAGAACCGGGATTCCGCTCCCCGCCCGCAGGGACTCTGGGTTCGCGCCATCTCAGGGATCTACCGATACCTCGCCGGGGGCGACGCGAGCGATCATGGCGTGATTCACTTCGTCAACGAGCACGGGCTGGCCGGCGCGATGAACGCCGGCTCGCCGAACGACGACACCGTCGCCGAGGGATTGCCGACGCCGCAAGTCCTGCGACTGATCGCCGAGAAGGCGACGACTTGCGAGGAGGCGCTCGCCATTCTGGAAGAAATCGTCGGGCGGGGCTGGTACACCAATGGTCCGAGCGGTTCGCTCTGGCTGTTCGTCGAGCCTGCCCGCGGCCTCGTCGTCGAGAATACCTTCCGGCACATCGACCACGTCTGGATCGAGAACGACGTCCACGCCCGGGCGAACGACTTCTTCCTGCCGAACACGCTGCCATTTACGCGCCCGGACGCGTTGACCAATACCCGGTATCTGGCGGCACGGCGGGGCGTCGAGCGCGTCCGTGGGCACGTCACGGCGGCCGATTTCAACTGGCTCTCGCGCGACACGGCGAGCGAGCCCCAGCGCATCTGCGGCGACAGCACCCTCTCCGGCTTTACCGCGGTCGTCGGCGGCGAGCTGCCGGCTCTGCTATCCATGGCCTGGGTTGCGCTCGGTCACCCGAACAATGCGCTGCACGTTCCCTTCTTCGTCGGAGCGGAAGGAACGCCCGCGTTCGTCATGGACGGTACGCTGTGGGAGCTGTCGGCCCGGCTGCATGCCGCCAATCCGCGCGGCCCGCACCCAGACCTGGATATTGCCGGGTATGAGGAGGACGTTGAACGAGACGTTGCCGCCGTGCGGGCGGAGGTGTCGCACCTTGGCCTGGCGGGACGGACAGCGGAGGCCGTCGCCCGGCTGACCGTGGTGTCGAGCGATTGGGCGGTCCGGGCGGCGGCCCAGCTTGACCTGGCCGCATGCGCCGCCCCACGAACTGCCTGAGGAAGGCCTCATGCCTATCGTCAACTCGCGGCGCGCTTCACCTCTTCGTGCAACTTTTCGAGGATCCACATCCGTGCAAGCGTCGACGGGCCGATGCCTTTCTGCTGGGCAAACTCGCGCAACTGGACGAGCGTCGGGGCATCGAGGCGGACCGTAATACCGTTCGAGAGCGTCTGGGAGCGGAAGTTCTTGGAAACGCGGATGGTGACGGGCTTGAACTCGTCCAGATAGTCGGTGAAGTCATGGGTATCCCAGAACGCAGCTTCTTCTTCGATGCTCTTGAAATCCGGGATCGGCTCTTTGGGCAGGAGTTTCGGTTCCTCATCATGTGTCATCGCTGCCCATCTCCTCTCAACGTTTGGAAGTGTCGGCGTTCCTTGCGACTGGCCGGGCGGGCGCTGAATACGTAGAAGGTGCCTGGCTGATCTGGTACTGGACCGAGCACCACTGCGAGCACCCGCCCCGATTGTGTCGGTCCGATCGCCAGCGCCCGACCTTTGTACGCTTGTTGAAAGACTGGCCCGAGGTCAATAACCTCCTCGACTTCTGCCCGGGAAACGCCGTGTTTGACGATATGATCGAGATTCCACTCATCCCATACGACACCGTCGATACCCGGATCGCCGATGTTCACCATCCCCCCTTCCCGTAACGCATTGTAGTACAC
>JBOGUE010000304.1:0-9187 GCA_050695955.1 Thermomicrobiales bacterium
CCGAAATGGTGCGGCTCGACGCAGGGCGGAATCTCGGCTTTGCGCGGGTCGTGGCGCGGAAGGTTGGGGAGGGGACGGCGTGACGGTACGGTCGCTGGCGTGGATGGGGATACGGACGGCCCAGGCCGCCGAGATGGCGGCGTTCTATCGGGACGTGCTGGGGTTGGCGGAGCTGCGGGACGAGCCGGGCGACGCCCGCTTCCGCCTGGGCGACGGCACCGAGGTCCACGTCTACGACGAGGAGGACGAGGACCACGCCTTCTTCGGGATCGGCCCCGTGGTCGCGCTCTGGGTCGAGGACTTTGCGGCAACGCGCGTCCGAATGGCGGCGGCGGGCATCCGCTTCATCGGGCCAGTGCAGCATGAAGGCGATACCGTTTGGAACCATTACGTCGGGCCGGATGGGAATGTGTACGAGATCATGGGGCGCGGGTGAGGGGGGCGATCTTAGGTAGGCAGACGCCACTGTGATCTAACTACCAGAAGTCCGGGATGTCGTTTGGCAATCCCACGCGCATGATGAAACGAGCAAATGCTTGAGCGAGCTGCTCCCGATATGGTGGCAACAACCGAAGTCGACGAGTGTTTTGTTCAGCGTGCTTTTTTACGTAGCCGAATGGGAGAGAGAACACTTGCTGAAATGTGACTACTCGAATGGACAAATCAAATCCATCAACTTCGCATGCATTTAGAGCATGTAGAGCGGGAATAAGTCCTGCCCGAAGCTCCTTCTTCTTCTGGGTGGCCTTCAGGAACGAATTGGTCTCAATGGCCACGTCGAGCGCGAAGTGGGGACAGACCAATACGCTTTCCAGCTTTTCATATTTGAGGTCGCACGATTGGCTAAGTACAATGACATCATGAAGCGCCACGTCGACTGAAGGCGATGCCCCCGGGGCAATCGCCCCATAGTCCACCTCAAAGACAGGGAAGTCGAAGAAAAAGTCTCCCTGCTGCAGCGAATTATCTTCCGCAATGGTGTACCAAGGATAGTAGGCGTGGCGCTCAGCATTCATCGCCTAATCGGCGGATTCGTCCGTGACGGGCAACATCCGACCACGCTTGACGTGCTGAACGTTGAAGGTCATGGAGAATTTCTCAGCCGAGGGAACAAGAGCAATCTCGTCGGGCTTGCCCTCAAACTCCAATTCGATCTGGAACGAGAGCCTATCAGTCGTAGGACTGCCGATCAAAAGGAAAACGTTCGTCGCTGGCTCAAGCCCCTGGAAGGCTGACTCATAGGCGCGGTAGAAGGCATGGAAGTGCGCTGGCTTTTCTTCGGTGATGGCCATGCCAAGCCAGTCCTCGATGTAAGCAGCGCTGGTTGGTCGATAGTACTCGTCTCCGGTCAGCCAGTCTTCTTCGCGCATTGCGAGTTCGGGACCAAGGCGAAGAATACCGGTAGCCGGGGGCATCTCACGGTCTATCGTTGCGACCATTGTCATGCATCTCCTTTCCTCCGAGGCTCGAACACCTCCAGCCGGTCATCTCGGATGCACCACCGAAACGCTTGATAAATTCGATCGTGGTAGCGGGCACACCGAGCGTCGATCCGATTTAGTTCTAGTTCGCCTTCCTCATAGTAGTCGAAGTCCAAGAGGATCTCTGGCCCTTCTTCTTCTTGCCTTCTAAAACCGACTCGGAGGGCGAGGTTGCCGTGAGAACCGTCCTTTAGGATCACCTGTGACAGCAACTCGTTGGGTTCGCTCCACGCCGAAGTGCGAATGAGGCTGGCCAGTTCCGGGCGCAAAAGGTCGGGCAGGTCATCTGGCGCTACCCCAACCGCGTTGGCAGGGGTTATCCGATTTACGTAACGTAGACCAATTCTGGTGGCAAAGCTGATCCGGTATGTCTGCCGCATCGCTCGATGGATCAGGCGGAGATCGCTAGCGAAGTGCTTCCATACGGTGTACATATCCGTCGACAACGAGTAGAAGTCAGTACCAAGCGACACAGAGGAATGATCGTCCGCTGTCCGAAAGCGATAGACCCTTGAACTGGGTTCCGTCACCGCTGGTTCGCGGGTTCCCATACCGGGAAGGCGCAGGATGAACCCTTGCTCGATTTCCAACATTGGGAATCGTGCCCGAATCGCCTCCTGGAAGTCGACGGGTTCGCTGGTACCAATGCGAAGGATAGCAGGGAATCTGACCTGACAAATGACCTCAGTTAGCGGCGATTTCACAAGAGGGATGTCTCGATAGTCCGGGAAGTTCAATGACATCCGAACCGTCCCTCACCCGGATTATCGAAACTCATGCCGGAAAAACTCCACAGAGTCACAGATAGGTGACCAAGGGCATAGTAAGGGACATGCCCTTGCCCGGTCAATGAGTTGACAGGATGTCCAAGTTCGCTGATATCGTGCAGGGTGGAGAACTGTCTGGCCGGCACGAGATTGCCATCATGGCAACGCCGAAGGCGGCTGGTTTTCCGTATCCCGCTCATAGCAGAGCGCGATGGCGAGGAGGCGACGGGCGGCGCGGTTGCGATACCATCGGCTGCCTAACGCGAGCGGCTAGGTCATCGACGCGTTGTGGCAGGAACCGAATCGCTGAAACCCCGCTTGGCGAAGGGAGAACCGATGCAGGTTGCGCTGATCTCGGATATCCATGGCAATTGCGTGGCGTTGGACGCCGTGTTGGAGGATTTGCGCGGGCAGGCGGTCGATAGGGTCGTGTGCCTGGGGGATGCGATCCAGGGGGGCCGCAACCGGCGGAGACGGTGACGCGGTTGCGGGAGCTTGCCTGCCCGGTGGTGATGGGGAATGCCGATGCCTGGTTGCTGACCGGCGAGGAGACGGGGGCGGAAGGGCCGGCGACGGAGCGGATGCGCGCCATCCGCGCCTGGCAGTTGGCGCGGCTGTCGGCGGAGGATCGGGCGTTCATCGAGGCGTTCGTGCCGACGGTGGAGGTCGAGTTGGTGAATGGGCGGCGGCTGCTCTGCTTCCACGGGTCGCCGGGGTCGTTCGACGACATCATCTTGCCGACGACGCCGGACGAGGGGGCGCGGCGGTTGCTCGGCGAGTCTGGCGCGGCCGTCTTTACCGGCGGGCACACCCACATGCCGCACGTGCGCCGCTTCGGTGACGCCCTCTTCGTCAATCCGGGCAGCGTCGGGTTCGCCTACGACCATAATCAGCCCGAGAAGGGGTTCCAGGCCGACCATTGGGCTGAATTCGCTCTCCTCTCGGTCGAGGACGGGCAGTTTGGACTGGAGTTTCGGCGCGTGCCGTTCGACGTCGCGGCGGTCGTCCGCCAGGCGTTCGACGGCGGCATGCCGGAGTCGGACGAATTCGCGGCCAGATACCGAGGGCGGGGGTAGGGGATGAGCCAAGAGACTCCCATCGATGCCAGCGCGAGTATCTGGCAGGGCGAGCGGGTCCGGCTGCGGGCGATCGAGCCGGCGGACTGGGCGACGTACTTTGCGTGGGATCGGGATGAGGAGCAGTCGCGCAGTCTCTACGCGGTGCCGTTCCCTCGGTCCGAAGAGGCGACGCGGCGTTGGGCGGAGGCCGAGGCAACCCGCGAGCGGGAGGGCGACAATTTCCGCTTCGTGATCGAGAACCAGGCGGGCGAAGCGGTCGGCGACCTGACCATACACGACTGTGACGCGCGCGTAGGAACGCTCTCGTATGGCCTCAACATCCGCAAGGAGCACCGGCGCAAGGGGTACGCGGCGGAGGCGATCCGGCTGGTGCTGCGGTATTACTTTGAGGAGCGGCGTTACCAAAAGGTGACCGTCGGTGTCTATAGCTTCAACGAGGCGTCGATCAGGCTGCATGAGAAGCTCGGATTCCAGCGCGAGGGCTGCCTGCGGCGGACGGTCTTCACGCGCGGCCGGCACTTCGACGAGATTAAGTTCGGGCTGACCGCCGAGGAGTTCGCCGCGGCCCACCCCGACTACTCGCAGTAGCGCCGCCCTCCTGGTACCCGGCCACGGTCTGCAGCGCATGAAGCGTCTGCCCAATCTCCCTCCGGCTGTGATCCAGTTCGGCGTGTCGCGAGTCCACCACAGATAGTGCGGAGTCCTAATCGCCCCGGTGGACGGCCTGCCTTGCGTCTGAGTTATACGGTAGGTTGTGGGGTTACCAGAGCGCCCGCGGGTAACGCTCATACGGACGAGAACTGGATCGAGAAAGGGGCGGCTGTGCCTGAAACGTACGAAATCCCTCACAGGGATATCCTGGCACAGTGCCTCGCTACGCTAGGAACCGACGCCGACCAACTGCTCGGGTACGACGTGCTGGCCGGCGGCGCCTCGGGGGCGTACGCGTACCGGCTCCGCTTCCCATCAGGCAACCTGCTCCTCAAGGTCACGCGGCCGGAGAGCCCCCGGTATTTGCTGGAGCGCGCGCGCCGCGAGATCCTGTTCTATCGACACCTCGCGTCCGACGTGTGGGTACAGGTACCGAGCGTGATCGCCAGCCGCTGCGGCAAAGCCGTCGGCGCCTGCCTCCTGCTCGAGGCGTATGAGCCGGCTCCCGAGCCAGCAGCGTGGACTGAGACGCGGTACGTCCAGGCGGCCGAGCAACTAGGACGCTTCCACGCGGCGTTCTGGGGCAAGGGGCGCGAACTCTCGACCCTCGGGTGGCTGCGCAGGGTCGAGGAGCTAGAGGAGGCGGACATCCGGCAAGCGTACACCTACTGGGAGCGATTGAGGGCCGAGGGGAGGTTCGAGGCCATACTCACCCCGGAACGCTACACGTGGGTCATCGGGATGCTCGGACGCATCCGCGGGGTGGGGACCGGCCTATCCTCGTT
Organism: Thermomicrobiales bacterium; assembly: GCA_050695955.1. GTDB lineage: Bacteria > Chloroflexota > Chloroflexia > Thermomicrobiales > UBA6265 > JBOGUF01. The sequence goes on from JBOGUE010000304.1 coordinate 4,764, forward strand.
CCCGGTCACCTTGTGCCACGGGGACTTCCACATCGGCAACATCCTGGTCGACCGCGGTGGAGGGATGGTGCTCGCGGACTGGCAGGAGGTGGGGCCGGGGCGCGGCCCCGAGGACTTGTCCTTCTTCCTCCAACGGGCGAGCTTCTCGGGCGGGACGGTGCCCGGCGGAGAGATGATCGACGCGTATCGGCGGAGCTTGACCGCGAACATGGATGAGGACGTGCCGGTGTCGGACATCCGGTGCGTCATGGACGCCGCCGAGTTGCGGACGCGGCTGCTGCACTGGCCCGCCTTCCTCGCGGCCGCGTCCGAACATCAGATGGCGGACCTGCTCGACCGCATCCGAGTCCTTGCGGCCGGGATGGAGACAACGCCCGCGTCCGGTTCGTAGGATTCGTTCTGCATCAGAGCCGCTGCGCGAGCCCCATCCGGGCGTAATCGATCTGGAGCGCCGATGTATGGGGGGAGCTTATGCATTGCGGGATCGACCTGATGATCTCCGGCGACTTCGCCGATCCGGCATTGACCGCCCGCTTGGCGAGGACGGCCGAGGACGCCGGGTGGGAAGCGCTGTTCGTCTGGGATCACCGCGGCTACATCTGGGCGGCGCCGTTCGCTGATGCCTGGGTCACGCTCGCGGCCGCGGCTATCTCGACAGAACGGCTGCGGCTCGGTACTGCCGTCACGCCCTTGCCGCAGCGCAAGCCCCACGATGTTGCCTTAGCCCTCGCGAGCCTCGACCTCTTGAGCGGGGGTCGGATGGTATTCGGGGCGGGGCTCGGTGGGGTGGCGGAGGAGTACACGGTGTTCGGCGAGCCCGGCGACGCGAAGGTGCGGGCCGGGATGCTCGACGAGGGGCTGGAGGTGCTCCGGCTCCTCTGGTCGGGAGAGGAGGTGACGTACCGTGGCGCCCACTACATCGTGGACGGCACGACGCTGGCGCCGCTCCCCGTGCAGCGGCCGCGCATACCGATATGGATTGGCGGCGAGAGCCGGCCAGCGATGCGCCGCGCGGCGCGCTGGGACGGCTGGGTCGCCAGCGCGTTCGGCGGTCACGGCGAGGTGGTCAGGGAGCCGGACGACCTCGCGCGCGACGCGGAGCTGATCCGGCGGTATCGGCGTGAGGACTCGCCCTTCGACATCGCGCTCATTGGGCAATCAGCGCCGGGCGATAGAGCCATGGTGCGGCAATACGGGGAGGCGGGCGCTACCTGGTGGCTCGAGCACCTGCACGGCCTGCGGGGCTCCACGGAGGAACTGCTGGTGCGGGTCGCGGCGGGGCCGCCCGCGTGAGAGCCTCGCACGTTTGCGATTGTGTAGGGGGAGAACGTATGACCATCCAAGAACGACAGGCGGCCGGCACTACGACGAGATTCTCTTCGGGCTGATCGCGGAGGAGTTCGCGGGGTCGTGACCGCCATCGAACCTGAGTTGATCGAGCGGATTGAACGCGCCGTCGGGCGGCGGGTGGTCGCCTGGGAGGCGGCGACGGGTGGCGGGTACACGCATATCCGGCGCCTGATCGTGCATTTCGCGGATGGATCGACAGCGTTCGCCAAGATCGCCGTCGATGAGCTGACGGCGGGGTGGTTGCGGGACGAAATCAGCGTTTATCGACGGGTGCGCGGACCGTACCTCCCGGCATTGCTCGGCGCGGACGACGGCGATCCGCCGCTGCTGGTGATCGAGGACCTGCGCCTGGGGCACTGGCCGCCGCCCTGGCGGCCGGGCGACGTCGCGCGCGTGCTGGAGATGCTGGTGAAGGTCCACGCCACCGAGCCGCCGCTCGATCTGCGGACTCTGGAGGAACTCGAGTTGCTGTCGGTCGAGTGGCAGCGCGTTGCGGAGGAGCCGGAGCCGTTCCTCACGCTCGGGCTCTGCACCCGCGCTTGGCTCGAGGCCGCATTGCCGACGCTGCTCGCCGCCGAAGCGGGCGTTGATCTGGCCGGGAACGATTTTTGCCACCTCGATGTGCGCAGCGACAACATCTGCCTGCTCAATGGGCGTACCGTGCTCATCGACTGGAACAACGCCTGCCGCGGCAACGGCGAGATTGACCTACTCGGCTGGCTGCCAAGCTTGCACCTGGAAGGCGGCCCGCTGCCGGACGAGGTCGCCCCGGATGCCGACCCGCGCCTGGTGGCGAAGCTCGCCGGCTATTGGGCGTGGCGTGCCCCGCTGCCGGTCCCGCCGACCGCGCCGCGGGTGCGCGAGATTCAAAAGCGGCAACTGGAGGTCGTGCTGCCTTGGGCGGCGCGACGACTGGGGTTGCCGCCGCCGGACGGGAGCGACGAACTCAGCGCCGGAAACCTATAGTTCCGATTGGAAGATGACGAGATCGGGGATGTCGGCATAATCCCGGATGTTACGCGTGACGAGCGACAGGCTGTGCTCAATGGCGGTAGCGGCGATGAGAATGTCGAGGGCGCGGTGGTTGACCTGACGTTTCTGGCGACGAAGATCGATTCGGATACTGGCCGCGCGCTCGGCAATGAGTGGGCTGATCCCGAACATCGGCGCTGCCTGGAGGAATTGCTGCAGCACGTGATCTGCCGCTAATGGCTCATGACTGCCTCGGAGGCCTTCGATCGCTTCCAAGTATGTGAGGACGCTAATCGCTATGCCGTCGACCGCCAAGCGGTCAATGAGATTCCCGGCGGTCGGCCGACCAGCCAGGTAGTCGATGACCCAATCTGAATCGATCAGATAGCTCACAGTTTATACGTTGGCCGATTCGAGCCGCGGGCCGCCTTGATCTGCGCCTTCAGTTCATCGGTGTCAATCAGGCCTTTCCATCCTCCGAAGGCTGATCGCAGCGCGTCGATCTGCTCCGGCGTCGGTTTGAATTCAATGCGGCGCCCATGCCCATGTCCAACCCTTGCGAGCGGCAGCACAATCGCAACGTCCTCGCCCTCGTCCTGGATAACAACTTGCCCGATGCCGGAATGGATCTCATCGACGATCTCTTTTATGACCGGAGAGTCGGCTGTACTCACAATTGCGCGCTGGGCCATGGTCCTTGCTCCTTCGTTTCAGATCGAAGGGTATCACGCGGGACGGGCTGGTTGGGCGGACTGGCTGGCGATCGCCAACTTCAGTATTTGAATATTCAGATCAACAACCTTAGAATGCCGTCGTCGGCATTGATACGGTAGGGACTCGCGCATGACCTCACTCGTTCTCAAGCCAGCCAGCGTTGGCACGTTCTTCGGCCGCGTGTCGCGGCAGCACATAGCCGCGATCCTGGTTCTCTTCAGCGCCATCGCGCTGGCCTTCCCGATGGCCGACACGGAGGCGATTCTGCCCGCCTTGTGGTTCCTCGGCATGGCGGCAGGGTTTACTCTGCAGCGCAGCCGCTTCTGCTTCGCCTCCGCCTTCCGCGATCTCTTTCTCTTCGGCAGCGGCCGCACCTTGAAGGGGATCCTGCTCGGGCTGAGCGTCGCCACGGTCGGGTTCGCCATCGTCATGTACAACGAGGTGCCCTTCCCGGAATTCGGGGCGCGGCCGGCGGAGGCGCATGTCCTGCCGGTCGGACTTTCGACGGTGGTTGGCGGGCTCCTCTTCGGGTTCGGGATGGTCATCTCCGGCGGTTGCGTCTCGGGTTCGCTCTACCGGGCGGCCGAAGGGTACGTCGCCTCGGCGGTCACGTTGCTGGGGATCATGATCGGGTTGGGCGTACTCAGCCGGCAGTGGAACTGGTGGTGGGACACGGTCATCCGGCACGAGCCGATGGTCTGGCTGCCGGCACGGTTCAATCTGGGCTACGCCGGCGCCGTCGTGCTGACGCTGGCGGGCATCCTGGGCGTCTACCTCTTCGTTACCTGGTGGGAGGCTCGCAACGGCGTGATCGCACCCACGTCGACACGCCCGGCGCAGCCCGCGGAGACGTTCGGCGAGCGGATCGGCGAGCAGTGGCGGCGCGTCTTTGTGGCCGGTTGGTCGCCGGCGGTGGGCGGGGCGGTCCTCGGGGTGCTCGGCATCCTGATGTACATGGTCCACATGCCGTGGGGCGTCACGGGCGAGTTGAGCCGCTGGTCGACGAGCGTCATGGACGCCGCCGGCGCCGGGCCGGGCGAGTTGCGTGGGCTGAGCGACCTCGGCGGGTGCGCACTCCTCGCCAGCGAAAGCGGCTTCTTCACCCACACCTTCGCGCTGACGGTCGGTTTGATGGCCGGCGCGCTCATCGCGGCGCTCTTTGCGCGGGAGTTCAAGCTGCGCCTGCCGCGCCAGCGCCGCCGCTACGCACAGTCGCTCGGCGGCGGTGTGGTGATGGGGTATGGGGCCGGTCTTGGCATCGGCTGCACGATCGGCGCGTTCTTCTCGGCGATCCCGTCCTTCAGTGTCAGTGGTTGGCTCTTCGCGGTGTCGCTCGCGGGCGGCGCCTATTTTGGCGTGGCGGTGATTCGGCGGATACCGTAGACGGA
>JBOGUE010000305.1:0-11986 GCA_050695955.1 Thermomicrobiales bacterium
GGACTGAGTGTGACCTTGTCCGGTGAGGTCATCAGGGTCGAGGCGAAGAGATATTCGCTCCAGGCGGCGTTGAAGGTGAAGACGCCGGTCGAGATCACCCCCGGCACCGCCTGTGGCACGACGACGTGGCGGAAGGCCTGAAAGCGCGTGGCGCCGTCGACCATCGCCGCCTGCTCGATTTCGAGCGAGATGCCGTTGATGTAGGAACGCAGCACCCAGAGGGCGAAGGGGAGCAAGGTCGCGGTGTAGAGCAGCACCAGCGCGAAGAGGTTGTTGGTCAAATCGAGGCGGCTGATGATGCGGGCGATGGGGACGAGGAGGAGGATGGGCGGGATCATATAGGCGAAGAGAGAGATTTCGCCGATGCCGCGTAGGAAGGGAAAGCGGAAGCGGCTGAGGGCATAGGCGGCGGTGAGGCCGGCGGCGAGGGTCGCTGCCGTCGTCGCGACCGCCACCAGCAGACTATTGCGCAGGTAGGTCGCGAACTTCGAGATCTCGAAGAGCGTCCGGTAGGCCTGGATGGTCAACGACTCGGGGAGGATCGTCGGTGGGTAAGCGATGATCTCCGTATCGGGTTTGAGCGAGGTGATGATCATCCAGACCAGCGGCGCCGTCATCACCACGACGATGAGGACGAGCAACAGGTACTGCCCGGCCCGCCCGATCCGCGCGCCAGTTCGCCGCCGCCGCGGCCAGCGGAGGGCGGAGTCGTCGATCGTCGTAGTTATGTCGCGCTGAAGCGTGCGGTCTACCCCCATCAACCATCCCACCGTCGTCCAGGCTGGACCGCCGCCGCGCCGTTCGTCGTAGGGGAGGGACCTGCGCCCTCCCCATCGCCCGCAGGGCGATAACCCATCGCCCGCAGGGCGATAACCCATCGGCCAACGGCCGATAACAAGCTTGCTAACCGGGACGGTATGCCACGACCGACCGTCCTGGCGACGCGGGTTCCAACGGCCGCATTCGCGGCTTGTCGCGCATTCGCGCGACGGGAGGGCGCAGGTCCCTCCCCTACGAACGACGGGCGGTCGGTGACGCGACCGGCAGCGGTTCTGGCGTCCAGTCCGGGTTTTCCGCCTGCCAGGCCTCGGCTTCGGCGCCCATCGTCTCGTGCGCCGCGGTCCATGCCTCTTCCGGGTCGGTGCCGTTGATCAGGATCTCCTGGAACATGGTGCCGTCGACCGGTGGGCCGCCCCAGATGCGCGAGGCCCATGGGCAGAGGTTGCTGAATCGGCCGAGATACTGGCCGTTGCTCACCGCGCCCATGCTCAATGCCGGGCTGAAGGCATTCGGCACCATATCATTCAGGGCGATCACCCAGTCGCCGTGGTTGGTCATGAACTCTGACTCGTACGCTGGGACGAGGGCGCGCACCGACTCCAGGGGCGGCAGCAGGTGGCCCGGCACCGTCATCGCAAAGTCGAGGGAGCGATCGCCGGTCGTCATGAACTCAAGGAAGGCGAGCGCTTCGTCCGGGTGTTCGGTCTCGGAGTAGATTGAGTAGTGCTGGATGCCGCCGAAGAGGAGTTGGCCGGTCATGAACGGTCCGCCAGGCACCGGCACAACCGTCACGCTCTCGGCCAGCTCCGGGTTCTGCGCGGCGAGGTTGACTCCCATCCGGCCAGGGAAGGTGCCGAAGACGGCGCGACCCGAGATGAAGGCGGTCAGCACATCTTGGAAGGTTCCGTTGTAGAGGCTGGCGGTCGAACTCCGCATGATCTCGACGAAGCGGTTGACCGCTTCGAGGACGTCCGGCTGGTTGAAGGTGAGATTGCCTTCCCGATCGAAGTAATCCCAGCCACCCTGGTGGATGTAGGGCGTGAAGTACTGGAGCGTGAGCTGCGGCACGGCGCCAGTGGCGGAAGCGACGCCAATCAATCCGTCTTTGCCGTGGAGCGCCTGGGCGGCGCCGAGGTACTCGTCGTAGGTTGTCGGCGGCGCCAGGCCCTCGCTCTCCAGGAGATCGACGCGACACCAGAGGGCGGACGCGTTCGACTGGAACGGCATTGCGTAGTCGTCGCCGTCGACCACGATCCGCGTGCCGGGCAGAAAATCGGCTTCGCCGATCTGTTGCACGATGGGGCTGATCGGTAAGAGATACCCCTGCCGGACCCAGGTGGCAACCTGCGCCGAGGGCGGGGCGAAGATGCCGAGGTCGGTGCCGGTTTCGAACGCCGTGGTCAGGTATTGGAGCTGGTTCTCGTCCTGGTAGAGGGTGATTTCGAGCTCGACCCCTGGGTGCTCTTCCTGGAAGGCCGCGATCGTGCGCTCGTAGAAGTCGAGGGTGTTCGGGTCGTTCTCGGTGGTAAAGAGCGGGATCGTCACCTCGCCGTTTTGACGCAGGAAGGCCGGCGCCCGCTTCGTCGCGCCTCCTGCCGCTAGGCCGGTCCGCGCGGCGGCTGTGCCGGCGGCGAGCCCCGCGGCCGTCGCCGCCGTGCCTTTGATGAGACTCCTCCGGGTCAGGCCGCCCGGCGTTTCATGGTCTCGACCGTTCGTGGTGTCGCTCATGGATACCTCCTTACAATACGACGCCGTTTTCCTACATCGCGGCTTTCAGCAAGGACGGGACCCGCGATGGGCTGGCGGCCACGCGGACCCCAGCTTCTTCCAATGCCGTCATCTTCTCGGCGGCGGTGCCCGTGCCGCCGGAGATGATTGCCCCGGCGTGGCCCATCCGCTTGCCCGGCGGCGCGGTCTGGCCGGCGATGAAGCCCGCCACCGGTTTGGTGACGTGCTCCTTGATGAAGGCGGCGGCGTCTTGCTCGTCGGTGCCGCCGATCTCGCCGATCATCACGAGTCCTTTGGTGGCAGGGTCGTCCTGACAGAGGCGTAGGACATCGACGAAAGAGGTGCCGATGACCGGATCGCCACCGATGCCGACCGCCGTGGTTTGCCCCAGCCCCGCCTCGGTCAGGGCGTTGACGACCTCGTAGGTGAGGGTGCCGGAGCGGGAGACGAGGCCGACTGGTCCGGGTACGTGGATGAACCCCGGCATGATGCCGATCTTGGCCGCGCCGGGAGTAATCAGGCCGGGACAGTTTGGACCGAGCAGGCGGGCGCCGCGCTGCTTGACGTAGGCGTAGACGGGGACCATGTCCTGCACCGGAATCCCCTCGGTGATGCAAACGACCAGGGGGATGCCGGCATCGACCGCCTCGTAGATCGCGTCCGGCGCAAACCGGGCCGGCACGAAGATGATCGAGACGTTCGCCCCGGTTTCCGTCACCGCCTCGGCGACGGTGTTGAAGACCGGCCTCCCGGCGACTGCTTTGCCTGCCCCGCCCGGCGTCACACCTCCGACGACGTTGGTGCCGTATTCGACCATCTGTTCGGTGTGAAACGACCCCTCGCGCCCGGTGATGCCTTGCACCAGCAGTCGGGTCTCGTTATCGACCAGGATGCTCACGTGTGTCTCCCCATTCCGTCGGCGGTTGAATCGACGCCCGCCGTTCCGCCGTAGGGGAGGGACCTGCGCCCTCCCCATCGAGCGAAGCTCGATAACCCATCGGCGGAACGCCGATAACGGACGTGCCAACCGAGACGGTATTGCACATCCAACTGGCCTATAAACGTAGGGCCAAACGGCCGCTGACACGGCAAGTCGGGCTTCGCCCGACGGGAGCGGAGTTGCGGCGCAGGTCCCTCCCCTACGAATGGTCACGCCGCTGCGCTGACGACCTGCTTCGCCGCTTCGTCCATTGAACCAACGGCGGTCAATCCTGCTTCGGCGAGGATGGTTTGCCCTTCCTCGGCGTTGGTGCCGGAGAGGCGGACGACAATTGGGACTTTGACGTCGACTTCGTTGAGGGCTTCGCGGATGCCGGTGGCGACGACGTCGCCGCGAGTGATGCCGCCGAAGATGTTGATCAGGATGGCACGCACGTTCGGGTCGGCGGTGACGAGGCCGAACGCCTTGGCGACTTGCTCGGCGCTGGCGCCGCCGCCGACGTCGAGGAAGTTGGCCGGCTCGCCGCCGTGGAGCTTGACCGCATCCATCGTCGCCATCGCCAACCCGGCGCCGTTGACGATGCAGCCGATCGCGCCGTCCAGCTTGACGAAGGAGATGCCGGACTGGCGCGCTTCGAGCTCGGTCGCATTCTCCTCGGCCATGTCCCGCAGCGCCTCGGCATCCGGGTGGCGAAAGAGAGCGTTGTCGTCGAAGCTCATCTTCGAATCGAGGGCCAACCACTCGCCGTCGGCCGTCAGGATGAGGGGGTTGATCTCAGCCAGGGTCGCGTCCTCGGCGACATAGGCGTAGTAGAGCTTCTGGGCGATGGCGGCGAAGCCATTCACCTTATCGGCCGGGATGCCGAGGGCGAAGCCGACCTGTCGCGCCTGGTAGGCGTGGAACCCAAGGAGCGGGTTGGCGCGGGCTTGGATGATCTGGTCCGGTCGCTCGCGGGCGACCTCCTCGATGTCGACGCCGCCCTCGGCGCTCGCCATCACGACGACCTGGCGGCGCGGCCGGTCGAGCACGACCCCCAGGTAGAACTCCTGGGCGATCTGCACGCCGGGGACGATCAGCACCTTGTTGACCGTGTGCCCCCGGATGTCCATGCCAAGGATGTTGCCGGCGAGCTCGCGCGCCTGCGTTCCCCCCGTGGCCAGCTTGATCCCGCCCGCCTTGCCGCGGCCGCCGGTATGCACCTGTGCCTTGATGGCGACGGCGCCGCCGAAACGCTCGGCGATCGCTGCCGCCTCGTCGGGCGTCGTCGCGACGTCTCCGGCGTTGACCGGGATGCCGTGGCGGCTCAGGATCTCTGCCGCTTGATACTCGTGGATATTCATCGACCCTCCGTGCGACGAGGCGTGGGGCGTGAGGCGCTTCTTCCGATGGGGGATGCTAGCACAGCGTCGCGGGTTTCCGATCCGCTGTCGTCGCACGCGCAAGATGAGGGCGCTTGTGTTGTTTCGGTTTCGAAATAACGGCGCGTGGCATCGTCTCGTCAGGCGTAGATTGCGTCAATATTGCCTGATCGGAACCGGCGCATCGCAAAAAAGCGTGTGATCTTTTGCGAATGGCGGGTGAGGCAGGCGACTTCTACGGCAGACCGTTGACAATTGGTCCCGGATGTTCTATTACAGTGGCAGACGTTTCCCCGCGTACGCGATCGTCGGACCGTTGCGAAACGGCAACCACGTGTCTCGTTCCGCCGGATCGTCCACCGGTTTGTTGTGGCGTCATGCACTGTTGCAGGGCGCAGGTTGAAACAGGGTCGTGGGCAACCACGACAGGGAGAGTCCAGGCGGAATGAGCGACAGAACGCTCACCTGCCGCGATTGCGGGCAGGAGTTCACGTTTACGGCCGGCGAGCAAGCGTTTTATCAGGAGCGGGGGTTTTCGGAGCCACAGCGATGCCAAACGTGCCGGGCCGCGCGCAAGCAGCAGCGGAACGCCGGCGGCGATAGCTATGGCGGCGGCGGTTACAGTTCCGGCGGCTACGGCAACGGCGGTGGCTACTCGGGCGGCGGCGGCGGTTACGGCGGCGGCGGCGGGCAGCGCCAGATGTACCCGGCGATCTGCTCGGCCTGCGGCAAGGAGACCGAGGTCCCCTTCCAGCCGCGGTCCGACAAGCCGGTCTACTGCCGCGAGTGCTTCCAGGAGCGCCGCGCCAGCACCCCGCGCTACAGCAGCTACTAGCCGCTCGTTGCGGGACCACAACCGAATGTGAAGCAGGCGAGCCGGACAGCATTGTAAGGCTCGTGTGTTCCCTCGGCACCGCCTCCCTCGTCATGCTGAGGCGAAGCCGAAGCATCCCCGCGCGAAGCGCACCGCCTTTCTCCCCCAGGATTGGGGGGCAGGGGGCCGACGCGGCTTCGCCGGGGGATGCTTCGATACCTCAGCATGACGGGCCTACGACACCTCCAGCGCCCCGCCGCCGAAATGCGCGAAGACGAGGCGGGAGAGGCGGCCGATCAGGCGGTCGCCCTCGTTCTCGGGCCAGAAGCGGGTGTCGGTGATGCCGTCGACGACGATCGCGACGACGTAGCGGGCGCCGGGCCACTCGACCAGGCCCATGTCGGCCCGGAAGTCGGAGAAGCTGCCGGTCTTGTTGGCGATCCTCAGCCCGTTGTCCTGCTTGTCCCCTTCGGCCCGGTAGGGTTCGAATGGGAGGTAGCGCGGGATGCGGTCGCGGATGTGCTGTTTGCGCATGATCCCGATGATCTCCTCCCGGCTGGCGTCGTTCAGGATGCAGCCGGTCGCGAGCGCCTCCATGATCCCGGCGAGGTCGGCCGGGGTGGTGACGGCCAAGTTTTTCCCGTCGTCGCCGATCAGGTCGAAGTCGATCCGGTTGCGGATCTCCGTCCGCGCGAAGCCGAAGTCGCGCAGCGTCCGGTTGACGTTCGCGATCCCGACGAGGTCGATGATCATGTTGGTCGCGATGTTGTCGCTGAGCACGATCATCAGCGTCGCGACGTCGCGCACCGACAGCTCGACGCCCGGCGAGAGGTCGCGCAGGATGCCGGACCCGAGGACGTGGGTCTGGGGCGTGACCCGCAGCGTGGCGTCGAGGTCGACCGTTCCGGCTTCGACCTGTCGCAACAACTCGATCAGGATCGGCACCTTAAAGGTGCTGGCCGTCGTCGTCTCGACATCCGGGTTGACCCGGATCTCCTCCCCGGTGCCCAGATGCTTGGCGACCACGCCGCCGGTGCCGGAGAAAGCGGCCAGCTCCCGCTCGATCTCCGTGACCACGTCCGCTGTCACAATCGCCATCGTCCCTTCCTCCAACCGACTACCGCCTCACGCGTCTCGCGTGATCTTCGCACAAGCCGCGCCCGACCTCACTCCCCACCGACGGCGGCGCCATCTTGCAAAGCACGGAGATATTCGATCACGGCCCATCGTTCCTCGTTGGTGAGAGCGTGGTCGAAGGCAGGCATGTCGGTGCCGGGGACGCCGTCGGTGACCCAGGAGTAGAGGTCTCCGTCGCGTTGGGACGTGGCGCGGCGGGAAGTGAGGTCGGCGTTGGCGCCGTGCTGGTGCTCGGGGTCGTCGGTGGGGTCGTCTTCGTTGGGGCCGCCGCCGGTCGCGCCATGGCAGGCGAGGCATTGGGCGGCGTAGATTGACGCGCCGCGTTGGACGGCGCCGGGATCGTTGGCGAACGGGTTGTCCCGTGACGTCGCGGAGGTTTGGGGGACGGTCTGGCGGATCGCGGTCACCGCGAAGCCGGCCGCGATCAGGACCGCCATCGTCAGCACCACGCCGCCGGCCAGGGGTTCGAGGCCGGGCAGCCGCCGCAGGCCGACGATGCCGCCCACGACGGCCGCCACGGAAAGCCCAAGGAGCAGCCAGGTCGTGAGCGGCAGGCGCGGCATCCGCCAGCGATCGTCGACCAGGCGCGGAGGCCGCGCGCCCGCGTCGTTCGTGTCGACAATGAAGGCGGCGCGCGAGTCCTCGACGCCGGCGCGGCGGACGATGACGTCGACCGACCAGGCGGCGTTGAGTCCGAGCCGGGTCGCGGGGAAGACGTAGGATTCTGTGCTGCCCGCGAGCGGCTCCGCGTCGAAGCGGTCGCCGATGGATTCGCCGTCTGGTGCGGTCGTCCGGATTTCGACGATGACGCGCTGCGTGTTCGCCAGTGGTTGGCCGTCGGGGCCGTCGAGGGAGAGGGTGAAGCGGTCGCTGGCCTGGCCGGTCAGGCGGCCGAGCAACCAGACCTCGACGTCGCCCGCGGGTTGACGTTGGTCGATCGTGACGACTCTGGCCGCGACGTCGACCGGCAGCGGGGCGTCGGCCGGCGGCAACTCGGTCAGGATCGCCGAGCCGATCAGGATGCCGGCGCCGCCGATGACTTCCAGGGCGACGGTAACGCGCAGCCCGGCGAGGAGCGCGTGCGCTATCTCGGCTTGCCCGGTGGCGACGGCGGCGTGCAGGCGCGGTACGGTGATCAGCAGGTTGACTGCTGCCACGATCAGGACCACGAGGACGACGAGGAGCTTGGCGATGAGCGTCACGCCGTAGTCCTGGTCGGTCAGCGTGCGTGGGCCGGCGACGTGCAGCGCCCCGTTGACCGCGCCCGTGGTGATGAGCGCGAGCATCGTGCCCAACGCGGTGAGCGAAAAGCGGCGCGCGAGCGCGGCGCTGGCCGCCGGATCGCTTTGGCCAAGTGTCACCAGCGTCGCCACCAGATAGGCCAGCCCGCCCAGCCAGATGGCCGCGCCGGCCAGGTGCATGAAGTCGGTGGCGACGGCGAGCGCGGTGCGATCCGCCGCCGCGGCGTGACCGGAGAGGGGTAGCGTGACGAGGGCCGCGGCGCCAACTTCCGTGCCCAGCCACCACCGCCAGGACGATCCCGTGGCGACCATGGCGGCGCGGCCTGGCAGGCCGGTCACGGCCACAGCGAGTGGGACGAGGAGGGCAATCAGACCGAGGCGAACGAGCCACCAGCGGCCGAAGGTCGAATCGATGAGCAGATCGCCGTAGACGCCCGATCCGCCGCCGAGTTGGTTGCCCTGACTCCAGAGGGTGCCTAGCATGCCGGCGACCAAGCCGCCTGCCGCCGGCCACCACACCCAGCGGATCGCCCGCGCGATTGCCGGAGCGGCAACCCCGGCCCACAGCGGTCGCGCGATCAGCCCGCCGAAGGTGAAGGCGCCCACGACCAGGACGAGGCCGGCCAATTCGAGCCAGCCGGCCAGGACCCGCGACCACGAAGGGCGGGCAGCATCCTCGACCGTGCCGGGGTTCGCCGGGGCTTGTCCGGTGCCGACGCTGAAGGCGAGGGTACCGGTCGTGACGTGCCCGTCGACGGCGGAGAGCACGCGCCAGACGAGGGTATAGGGGCCGGGCGCGAGACTCTTCGGGACGGCAAGCTGGACGACGACGACCGTGTCGTCCGCCGGGTCGGCCGCGACCGATCCGAGCGGCACGGCATCGCCGGTGGCGGTGAGAAGCGACGCCCGGCTGAATCCCGGTTCGATCGCTTCGCTGAAGGTCAAGCGAATCGCGTCCGGAGCGGCGATGAGGGCGCTGCCGGGCGCGGGGTCGCCGCCCTCAAGCCGCGCGTGCGCCCCGGCCGCATCGGGCGTGCCGAGCGCCAGCGCGCCGGCCAGCGCAATCACGACGAAGAGGAGAATACGTCGCACCGTCAACGTGGTACCCGCCGCCTATCATCCCTCGCTTCGATCGGGACAGGCTTCATCACCCAGCGATTATACGGACGGACCAGCCAAACCCGGATGGTATACTCGCCCTCCCAATATGCGTCCGCCGGATTTGGGCGCCGCCGGGCGACCTCCACTGAATGCTCACCGATGACGCAACCGCAACCGCAACGAGTCACCCTATTGGCGCCACTGCGCCGCCACCTCCGCGCCGCCCTGCGCGCGGCGCTGGCGCGCTGGATCGACGCGGGAAGGATCAACCCTATGGAGCCGGACTCGGCGCTCGATGATCCGGCTACTCCGGCCGTGGGTGAGCTTGTGCGCGCTGGTCACCTGGTGGATCTGCGCGCGCAGATCCCTGCGAACCGGCCCGCCTTCCAACGCTGGTATGCGGACGAGGAGATTGCCCGTCTGTTGCGTCACGACCTCCGCCCCCTCAACGAGGTCCAGTCGCGCGGCTACTTCGACACGATCATCCTTCCCCTCTCGGCCGTGGGCACCTGCTGGGCGATCCACGAGGCCGCGACCGACCGTCTCATTGGCAGCACCGCCCTGACCGACTTCACCGGCGGCGACCGCCGTTCGGCCCTCTTCCGGCTGGTGATCGGCGAGAAGGACTGCTGGGGGCGGGGCTACGGCACCGAGGCGACGCGCCTGGCGATCGAGGAGGCGTTCAAGCATCACGGTTGCACCGAGGTGCGCCTCGAGGTCTTCCGGCACAACGCCCGCGCCATCGGCGCCTATCGCCGCGTCGGCTTCAAAGTCACCGGCGAGCACATCGAGTACGTCGGCCGCGACCGGTACGAGCTCCACGTCGTCGAGATGGTGCTCTCACAGAATGAGTACCGAGAGTCTGCCGTCCCGAGCGCGTGCCCCGATCGGGGAGCGGCGAGCGCGGACCCGCCCACGCGATAGGCTCATCAATCACTTAGGAAGTGGGAAATGGTCACCGGTGTCGGTGATCCATTGAGCAAGGCGCTCCTGCAGCTGGTTGCGCTCGCGCACGTAGCGCCGATCGAGCGCCAGGTTGGCTTGCTCATCCGGATCTTCGTTGAGATTGAACAGCAGCCAGGGCTGACCCTCGAGCACGACATATTTCCAGCCGTCGCGGGTGACGACGCCGCGCCACGGCCGGTCGACGCTGTCGAGGTGGAGCGTCGGGACCACGATTTGGAGGTAGGCCGAGTCCGGTTCGGCGGTGACGGGCTTGTCCCGTAGCCGATAGCCCGAGTAGTCGTGGCCGCACATCCATTCAGGTGGCGCGATGCCGCACAAGCCAAGGGTCGTCGGCGCGAGGTCGACATGGTTGATCGGGACTGGGAAGGATCCCGACGTACCGCCGTAGCGCGCAACGCCGCCGCCCATGACGAAGGGGATGCGGATCGCTTCCTCCCAGGGGGCCGTTTTGCGAAAGAGTCCGTGCGAGCCGTGCAGATCGCCATGGTCGGAGAAGAAGACGATGTGGGTCTGACGCCAGAGGGCTTCCTCGTCCAGCACGGTTCGAATCCGGCCCAGGTTCCAATCCAGGTTCTCGATCATCGCATAGGCGCCGGCCAGATCGCGCCGCGCGCGCTCGACGACGCGGGGAATGGCCGGGACGTTGGCGCGCAGCCGAACGGCGCCCGGGGTGTGGCGCTGCATCCACTCCGCGGGCGCCACGTAGGGATCGTGCGGCGGCTGCACCGATAACACGGCGAAAAAAGGATCGCGATCGTGGGCGCGTTCGCGCAAGTAGCCGAGGAGGAGATCGGTGAGGGCGTCCGTCTCAAACCCCGGCAGGCGATAGTGGAACGCGGTCTCGCCCTCCCCGCCATGAACCCAGCAATCCCATTGGCTATTGTTGTTTTCGTAGGCGGCCCAGTGCTGAAAGTCGCCGCGGCGGTGGGGCGGGACGATGTGCATAGCCGCCCGCCCAGCACTTTCCTTGAACCCGTCGAGGTGCCATTTTCCGAAGTAGGCGGTGCGGTAGCCGGCGGCGCGAAAGGCGCTCGCGACCGTCTGCTGACCATCAGGCAGGGGATACTCGTGGCCCGGCACACAGGTATGGGGATAGCGGCCGGTCATCAGCGACCCGCGACAGGGAGCGCAGAGCGGCGTGCCGGCGACCGCGGCGGTGAACGTCACGCCCTCCGCGGCGAGGCGGTCAATGTTGGGGGTGGCCACGTTCGGGTCGCCCATGTAGCCGACCGCCTGGGCACGCAACTGATCGCCGAAGACCCAAATCACGTTTGGCCGCGGCCGCGGTGCGTCCTCCACGATCCTCTCCCACTACTCGTCGGTTACCGGGCCGCGCCAGCACCCCGTCATGCTGACCAACGGGAAGCATCCCCCGGCGAAGCCGCTCCGTCGTGAGCGCGGGGCGCTTCGCGCGGGGATGCTTCGGCTTCGCCTCAGCATGACGGAGCATTTCAACCATGGCCTAGCGGCCGCACCCAGACTTCATCGACGTCGAGGCGTCCTTCTTCGCAGACGAGCGCAATCGCGCCCTCGGTCAGCGGGCGCTCGGAGTCTTCAACCGCGAAGACCTGTTGACCGTCAACGCGCGCGCGAATCTCGCGTCCGTGAACACTGAGCTCGAGTTGGCAGGAGACATCCGGTTGCCACGGCCACTCGGTTTCCGCCAAGACGTGGAGACCATCGAGCGCCTTGAGGAGCTTGAGCCGGCCATCGTGGGCGAGCACCAGCGCGTAGTAGCGGTGGAGGCCTTGCACGCGGGCGGCGATGCCGGCGGCCTGCACCAACTGCGGCCGCACCGCAGCGCCGACGGTGTAGTCGGTCCATTCCCGCGTGCCGTGGATCAGGAGACCGGTGCCGCTGTCCTGCATCACGCGGAAAGGCTCGACGGCATTGCGCCCGTGGTGATCGACCGCGCTGACCC
>JBOGUE010000306.1:0-8829 GCA_050695955.1 Thermomicrobiales bacterium
TTACTACGCCACAACGGCGGGGCAAGTACAGCCCTAATCCGGACGCTGGGCAATGCGGAACTCGACCGCACGTTCCAGTCGCCGCGCGGCGGACCACCACGGACGCTCCAGCAACTCATCGAACAGATCCTCACCACCCACGACCGCGACCACCTCGCCAGCATCCGCGAGACGATCGAGGCCCGGCGGGGTGCGGGAGGGAGTGCCGAGGCCGGGCTTGCTTGACTCTCCACACACCCCGCTGTCTCAACGGCGCATCATCTAGGTCAGTCCCTGGCGAAGCATGCAAGCTCGGCGGTATGGGTGCGCTCGTGCCAGAGGGCGCGCCGGAGCAACTTGCGCACGCTCCACTCCTCTTCTCTGTCAACGGCAACAGTTCCGAGTTGCTCACGGGGAATGTTGGTGAGCCAGTTGATCAGCGCGGCTTGGACGGCCTCGAACTGGGTGGGCGAGCCCGGTGGGTGATCAGTGTGTAGCGCTGCCGGGACGTCGGCGAAGTGCGAGAGATACCACCACTCAGCGCGCGCGACGTGCTCGATCACCTGCCGCGGGGTACGCTCGCCAGCGGTGAAGGCCAGGTCCCGTTGGGCTGTCGGGATAGCCTTCGCGGCAGCGAGGAGGTCGAGGCGCGAGTAGCCGAGCAGTCGGCAGCAACCCGCGACGAACTCCCGGTCGGGCGGTTGCCTCTCGGGCTCGAAGAGGCCGTTCACCTCGTAGCCGTCGGCGAGGGTGTAGCTCGCGAACCGCCCGGCGATCTCGAACGACCCGGAAAGGTCGGGGACCGCCTCGCCGTGTACCGTGAGCCAGTCGCAGGAGGAGCCGAACGCTGCAGGGAAGTTGCCGAGCGCTTCCGCCTCAGTCGCTCCCTCGGAGTAGCATCCAGGCAGGTCGAGCGCGTACAGAATGTGAACTTTCTCGATGTCCTTCGAGTAAAGTCCCAGGCTCGTTGTCACTTCTCGCCTCCGGGCACGCCCTTTCTACGTGGCTGGGGACGGATTCATGAGCAGTTCAGACTAGTCGGATACTCCAGCCACACGGGTGGTGAGCCGCCGCAACGCCCCAGGGGCACAAGATACCATCGGTTTGCAGACACGCCCTAGCCAGCCGGATGTTTGGGCACCGCCCGATATCGCGGCGTGCAGTCGGTTCGAAGGCGTTGTCGATTCCGGGACGGCCCGTTCAACGTACAAGCTGTACGAGGAAATGGTGAAGGTCTGGCCATCGCCGGTGGGCGCGCTCAACCGCGCGGTGGCGGTGGCGATGGTCAGCGGACCGGCGGCCGCGCTGCGCGACGTCGGGGAGTTGGAACGCGACCACCGGCTGTCCGGCTACCGCTATCTTCCTGCAATCACGGCCGACCTGCTGCGCCGCCTGGACCGCCACCAGGAGGCCGCCGCGGCCTACCGGCAGGCGCTGGACCTGGCGGAGAATGGGGCCGAACGCACGTTCCTGGCCGCTCGCCTCGCCAAGTGCGCCAACCGCTGAGCCGCTCCCGATCACCCGTCCACGCCTCGCCAGGCGAAGCGGTATCAGCGCGGCGCGGCGAAGCGCGCGAGCAGCCCGAGGGCCGCGTCGGTCATCAGCTCGCCCGCCTCCGGCGCCAGCCGGCTCTGATACGCCAGGAACGTCTCATACCCCCCACGCCCGAACGCTTCCACGGTGGGGGCGTAGCCGTGCCAACCGTTGGCCAGCGTCGCGACGAACGTGTCGGCGAAAGGCGACCGCGCCTTGAGCCGCCGCCCGAATGCGGTGAACAGCTCCACCGGGAGGGCCACGACCGCGACGTCGCCGAGACGCACTGCCTGCACCTCGACGTCGTCGACCAGTTCGCGCGTACCCACCCGCCGCTGCCACTCCCACATCCCGAGCAGTTCGCGGGCGTGACGCTCATTGGCGCGCGGCGGCACGTCGTAGAAGGTGTACTCGTGGCCGGAGAGGCGGCGCGTGAACGCGTGCTCGTCGAGGTCGGCGGGCGCCTCCTCCAGATACCAACGCGCCGGCTCGACCTGCTCGGGGCTGGGCCGGCGCCGCGGGATCCGCAGAACAGTCGACGCAAACCCGACGCGTTCGGCGTCCACGGGGTGCCCCACGGCGAGCGCCTCGCCGGCCCGGTCGGCGAGCGCCCGGCCCATCGCCACCGCGTGCGCCCAGCCGAACCAACGATCCGGCTCGCGGTCGGCGGGATCGGGGTTCGAGGTGTCGCCGGATGCCCCCAACAGGAAGCCGAAGACGCCGCCGTGGCGGGCCTCCAGCTCGTCGGCCAGCACGCCGGCGTAGTCGGCCGAGTAGACCGGCTGCCCCATCATCACCGTCGGGTGGCAGGCGAAGCCGACCAGGCCGCCCACCACCGCGCCGCCCGGCTCGCGCGCCAGCAGCACCTGAACCTCCTCGTCCGGTGCGTCTTCCATCCCGACGAAGCCCTCGCCCCAGGTCGGGCCGTGCGTCGCAACCTCGCCGCCGGCGTAGATCGGGCGACGGTTGAATGCCCAGCCCGGCGCCGGGATCCGGCCCGCGACGAGCTCCACCGGGCGCAGGTCGGCGACGGCGGTCGCCATCGCCACCTCCAGCTGGACGGAGAGGTCGTCGAGGTAGCCGAAGACCGCGGCTTCGTCGGCGCCGCTGCCGAGGAAGGTGAACGGCGCCCCGTGCGTGTGGCTGCAGGCGACGAGGATGGCCGCGGGGTCGAGTCCGCCCTTGGCCGCGAGCCGGGCCCGCAACATCGCTGCCTCGCTGGCCAGGATCACCATCAGGTCGAGGCAGACGATCGCGACGCGACGCGCCCCGTCGTCGGCGAGGGCGACCCGCCCGCGCAGCGGCCCGTTCACGCCCGCCGCCTCTGGCCACGGCGGCGTGCCCGCCATCCGCAGGCCCAACGCGGGCGTGGTGTCGACCCGCCCGAATCCCATGCGCAGCATCCTGACCTCCCCGCCTGCCTGTCCCATGTCCCACCCACCAAGCCGAGGAACTTGTGGGACCATAGCATCGACCAGCGCTCTTCCCCACCTGTCGCTCGGATGTCTTGGCGACGTTTGATACGCGAAAGGCGTTGTCGATTCCGGGATGGCCCGTTCGACGTAGGAGTGGCGGACTCGAATTGACGTGCCCCCGAAAACTGGGCGAACGGTCGCCAGGATGACGCGGATCACATGGTTCTGCCTCAGGACGTGTCGATGTTCGGTGGGTTGGTTCGACGTCCTTGATGAAGGCTGGGTGACACCGGCGTGTTCGTTGGCGCGGATGCTGAGGTTGGCAATGTTGCTCGAGAACAAGACCGCCGTCGTCTACGGCGCGGGAGGCTCCATCGGCGGCGCCGTGGCCCGCGCCTTTGCCCATGAGGGTGCGAAGGTCTTTCTTGCCGGGCGCACGCGGGAGAAGCTCGACGCGGTGGCGGCAGAGATAGCGGCGGCCGGAGGAGTGGCCGAGACAGCACAAGTCGATGCGCTCGACGAAAAAGCTGTCCAGCAGCATGTTGACGCCGTGGTCGCGCAAGCCGGCCGCATCGACGTCTCGTTCAACGCCGTTTGGATCAGAGGCGACCTGCAGGGAACCCGGCTCGTCGAGATGCCGCCGGAGAACTTCACCACGCCGGTCATGACGGGCATCAGTACCCACTTCCTGACCGCAACCGCGGCGGCCCGGCAGATGATCAAGCAGCGGTCAGGGACGATCCTGACCCTCTCCTCATCGTCGTCGGTGCTCTCCGGCCGCGACCGCCGCTATCATTTGACGGGCGGCTTCAGCACCACCTGCGCGGCCATCGAGGCCCTCTCCCGCAGTCTGGCGGGGGAACTCGGCCCGCACGGGGTTCGCGTCGTCTGTCTGCGACCGGACGCCATCCCGGAAACCTGGCCGGACACCGCAATCGACGCGTACGGCTACATGACGGCCGGGACGGCACTCGACCGCCTCCCGAAACTGGACGAGGTGACGCGCGCCGCCGTCTTCATGGCCTCGGATCATGCCAGCGCCATGACCGGTACCATCGCCAACCTCACCTGCGGCTCGATCATGGACTAAAGAGAGCTATCAGGTCTTGCGCCTCCCAAACCACCTGCACCGAGACTGCGGGGGAACTCGTTGTCGATTCTGGGATGGCTCGTTCGACGTAGTGGTGGAGGGGGCGACGATCGTTCGCCCCCGAGAGATGTCCGTACGAACCGGAGGAACGACATGCGAAAACTGGTGGTAGGCTCCTTCCTGTCGCTGGATGGGGTGATGCAGGGGCCCGGCGGGCCCGCCGAGGACCGCGAGGGCGGCTTCGAGCAGGGCGGCTGGGTGGTGCCCCTCATCAACGAGCAGTTCTTGCAGATCATGGCCGACCTGACGAGCCGGGCGGGGGCGCTGCTCCTCGGACGGAAAACCTACGACACCTTCGCCGCGAGCTGGCCGCTCACCCCCGCCGACGATCCGATCGGGTCGGTGCTCAACAGCATCCCCAAATACGTCGCCTCCCGGACGCTGAAGACGGCGGCGTGGAACAACTCGGCCATTATCTCCGACGACGTCGCCGAGGCGGTCGCCAAACTCAAAGAGCAGGACGGTGGCGAGATCCACGTTTCCGGCAGCGGCGAGCTCATCCAGACCCTGCTGAAGCACGATCTCATCGACGAATACAACCTGTTCATCTTCCCGGTGCTCGTCGGCAGTGGCAAACGCCTCTTCGGCGACGGGACGATCCCGCGCGGTCTCAAGCTGGTCAACAGCACCACCTTGAGCAACGGCGTTACGTTCAGCACCTACGAGCGCGTCGGCGAGCTCGAAACCGGAGCGTATGGCCCCGAGATCGAGCAGGGCGCTTCGTAGGGGCGCAATAGGGCCGTTGGATGGTCCAACGGATCACGTTACCACTCCGCAAGGAGAATCCGATGCCTCAGTACGCGATGCTGCTCTACTTGCCCACGCCGTCCAGGTACTCGGCGGCGTCCCGACCGGGAAGATCCGCTACGACAACCTCAAAGCCGCGGTTGCCAGCGTCCTCGGGTTCAGCCGCCAACGCGTCGAGACCGACCGGTGGACCGCGTTCCGCTCTCACTACGGCATCGAGGCCTTCTACTGCCAGCCCGGCATCACCGGCGCACACGAGAAGGGCGGCGTGGAAGGACAGATCGGCTGGTTTCGCCGCAACCACCTCGTGCCCATCCCCGAAGTCGACTCCCTCGACGAGCTCAACGAGATGGTCCAGGCCTGGGACGCCGAAGACGACCAGCGGCGGATTGCTTCGCGAGCCCACACGATCGGGGAACACTTCGCCACCGAAGAGCCACTCCTCCAACCACTCCCGATCGAAGAGTTCGAGACCGGCCGTTGGTTCACCCCTCGCGTTGACCGGTACGCCCAGATCACCGTCCGGATGAACGGATACTCCGTCCCAGCCCGTCTGGTCGGTCGCCAGGTGCGAGTGCTGCTGCACGCCAGCGAGCTGATCGTCTACGACGGCAACACCGAGGTCGCCCGGCACGAGCGCCTCATGACCAAGGGCGCAGCCCGACTGGAGCTGGACCACTACCTCGAGGTCCTCCTTCGCAAGCCCGGCGCCCTTCCCGGAGCGACCGCGCTGGAGCAAGCACGTGCCGCGGGGCGCTTCACCCCGGTGCACGACGCTTGGTGGGCAGCAGCATGCAAGGCCCACGGCGACACAGACGGCACCCGGGCGCTGGTCGAGATCCTCCTGCTTCACCGGAACCTCGACCACGAACACGTCGTCGCGGGTCTCGCCGCAGCCCTGAACGCCGGGGCGCTCACCGCAGACGCCGTCGCACTCGAGGCGCGCAAGATCGCGGACGGCGACGGCGACCTCCCAATGGGCACCACGGACAGCCGCGACGACCAGGAGACGGCAGCGTCGCAGGTGCGCTTCCTCACCGAACGCCGACTGCGCGCATCACACCTCCCACCGGATACCCGCCCATTGCCGTCAGTCGCCAAGTACGACGAACTGCTGCCCGGCCGCCAAGCCGACCAACCCTGAGGAGCCACCATATCCCGACCGCCCGGCGGACGACCACCGGTCGGGGCTCGACGCTGCTTCCGCAGATCAGCCGGAGGATCCGGGGATCTACTAGCCGGTCATCCCGAGCTGAGCGGCAACGGCACCGGCGTCGAAGTACGACCGCTCTTCGGTGATGAGCCCGTCCGGGCCAAGGGTCCAGAATACGGCGGCTTCGTAGGACACCTGTCGCCTGGTAGCCTTCAACTCCCCGCCGGGCGTAGCCAACGGACCGTCGTTCGTCCCTTCGACGCCTACGACGAACGCGACTCGATCACCAGCTTCGATCACGTCACCGACCTGCTTCCAGTTCATGTCGGGGAACGCCCTCAGGACGCCTTCGATCAGCTGTCTTATTGCCGGCTGGCCCCTCGTCGGTTCCGGGAAGAACGGGTCATGGATCACGGCGTCCTCGGAGAACAGCTCCGCGAACGCGGAGGGGTCCTTCTGGTTGATGGTCTCGACGTACTGGCGCACTAGCTTGTCTCGAGACATGGGACCTCCTCTAACGATCGGCCTCTCGCGACGAAGCGAGCTTAGGCCGGGCGCTCGATCGGGTCAATACCAGAGTTCTGGTACTTGTGGCGCGGGATCACGGCACTGCCCGTAGCGGGCCGCCGCGGATCGGCTTTTCGGCGCGCACGCGTTGGCCGTTGTTCCGAACCCGTGGATCGAAATTCTCGAAGAATATCTTTCCCACCAGCTCCCGCCTACTGTGCACGCCAATCTTCTCGAAGATGGTCTTGAGGTGTTCCTGGACGGTGTACGGTGTTATCCCGAGGTCGGTGGCGAGTTGGGCCGTGGAGGTGCCGTGGAGGACGAGTCGTGTGACTTCCTGTTCTCGGTCTGTGAGCCCGTAAATCGCCATCAGTAAGGGAGTGATTCGGCTGTGGTGGGTCGGCTCGATGATGATCGCAGCCTTCAAGGTGCCGTCGACCCTGATCACGGTGCCGTGGACGGTGATCCAGCGCCCGTCGAAAGAGCGGACCCGGACGGTCGCTTCGCTCCCTGAACCGTTGGTGCGGACGGCGTCGAGCGCCGCAGAGGCTACGGAAGCGACCGACGCCGGCAACGGGCCGCGCACGGGACAACCGGGCAACTGAGCTATCCATCGATCTGCTCCGGGGCCGAGTGAGTCGATCTCCCCGTCGGCGTCGAGAACCACCAGTCCGGGCGCATCGGGGAGATCTGGATCAGTCGCCTCCCCCACGAGTAGTCCACGGCGTACTCCGTCGGCGAGGTCCGGCGCCACTGTTGCCATGAACTCGATCTCGCCGGAATCGAACTCTGGTTGCCCCGGAGCACGGTTCAGTCGCACGGTTCCCCAGGACGCACCAGTGCGGGCGCGGAGGGAAACGAGCATCTCCTGGGCCAGGCCCTCGGCCGCCATGTACTCGCGGTAGATGCGGCTGCGCTCGGGTTCGCCTCCAGTCACCTCGTGCAGGGTCTGGACACCACGCGGGTGTCTGAGGACCTCGTCGTACTTGTTGAAGTCGTCCTCCAGGTACTCCCAGCGCATGACCGCGTTGGTGTCGAGATCGCAGCTTTCGCCGCCGTAGTCGCTGGTGATCAGCTGCGACTCAGGATCCAGGGTGTACCAGTAGGGACTCTTAAGGTTGTCAGTCCCATTGGGCACCGCCAGAGCCAGCACCGCGCTCGCCTCGTCAAGGAAGCTGGCCACGTCGTGACCCGCGTGCGAGAGTCGCCGGATGCAGTCAAATGCGCGGTTCTTGGTATACCCACTCATACAGCCTGCCGCTCCCGGTGATGGCCTTTCACCTGGTGCCCAGTTCGCCAGCCCGCGCGGACTGGCAGGCCTATGGAGCCACCTTCGGCTACGTCGCCAGCAAGCAGGCGACGATCTTCGGCTACAAGCTGCACCTGCTGGTGACGCTGGGCGGGGTCATCCGGCTCCTCGGCGTGCCGGACTGGTTGTACATCATGCGACTGGCCTTCAACTAGCACAAGGCCCAAGTACTCACCGAACGCGAGGAAAAAGCCTCGGTCGCGATCGCCTCCAATGAGTCCTTCGGCGGCTGGACCAAGACGTTCACTGACCCGCGCCTGTGCGCCGCCATCGTCGACCGGCTCACCTTCGGCGGCACCATCATCGAGACCGGCACCGACTCCTACCGACTCGCCCAGAGCAAACAGCCGCGCGGCTGAGACCGAGCCGCTTGGTGCTGAAGGTGGTGTCGAACCTGACCAACATCCAGGCACCCCAACGGGCCCAAGCGATGTCGAAACTCACCTACAAACGGTGCCCGGCGAGACCGCCGGAGCCAGCTTGCTAGCTACATGGTTACCAAGATAGCACGAATTGGTCGTGTTACAAGATATCCTCTCGAAAGGCAAGCGCGGACGGCGCCAAATAGCTGTCGGCGGCGATAGGCTTTCCAGATAGAGACGCCACCCTAGCCTTGCCCAGTCATATTCGATCACATCCGCTGGCTACTACTTGTGGAGGGCTGCTGTTTCCGCCCCAGAAGTTTACTAAGTTTATATCTTGGCAGTCTGTCTAACCCCACCCGCCCTGCGCCCGCCGCGTCCGCAGCATCACGCCGAGCAAAAAAGGACCGCCGAAGAGTGCGGTGACGACGCCGAGGGGGATCTCGGTCGGCGCGGCGACGGTGCGCGCCGCCAAATCGGCCAAAAGAACAAGGAACGCCCCGAGCAGCGCGCTCCCCGGCAGCAGCACCCGGTGGTCCGGTCCGGCCAATCGCCGCACGACGTGGGGCACGATCAGGCCGACGAACCCGACCACCCCGGCCATCGCCACCGCCGCCCCCGTCAGCACCGCCGTCAGCACGATCAGTTCGAGCCGCACCCGCTCGCTGTCGACC
>JBOGUE010000307.1:0-8540 GCA_050695955.1 Thermomicrobiales bacterium
CGCCAGACGGTGCCGCCGGGGTTGGCGAACGGGTCGTAGTCGCGCCCGAACGCGCAGTTGCAGGCGGCGACGTAGAGGTCGCCGTTCTCACCCATGCCGGCGCCGGTCACCAGCAACGAAGTATGCAGCAACTCCTGGAACTGCCAGGCGCCGCCATCATCGCGGGCCAGGCCCCAAACGCGGCCAGTGCAGAAGTCGGAGGCGAAGTAGATGCCATCCAGGCTGGCGTACGATTCGCCGCGGGCGACACCGATGCCCGTGATCGAGCAGCCGCCGTCCGGGCCGTGACTATACTCCGCCACGGGCAGCGTCCCGATCCGGCCGCAATCCGTCTGCTCCGGCGGATAGCAGTGGGCGCCTTCGAGGAAGTCCCAGCCGAAGTTGATGCCGCCCGCGGTGCCGGCCGAGATGAAGTTGATCTCCTCCCAGGCGACCTGGCCGACGTCGGCGATATAGAGGTCGCCGGTGGCGGAGTCGAAGCTGAACTGCCACGGGTTGCGCAAACCGTAGTGGAAGATCTCCTTGCGCGCCTCCGGGTAGTAGGCGCCGGTCTGCGCCGCCTGGTTGGCGACCGACGACTGCTGGACGCCGCCGGACTGCGCGAATGGGTTGTCGTCCGGAATCGCGTACCCCTGCTCGTTGTCGGCCGGAACCTCGATCCGGATGATCTTGCCGAGCAAGTTACTCAGGTCCTGCGCGTTGTTGTAGGGGTCGCCGGCGAGACCGCCGTCGCCGATGGTGAGGTAGAGGTAGCCGTCCGGGCCGAAGTTGAGCGTGCCGCCGTTGTGGTTGACGTAGGGATCTTCCTCGGCGAGGAGGACGCGAGCACTCTCCGGATCGGCCACGTTCGGGTCATCGGCCGAGACGCTGTACTGGGCGAGGTAGTGGTCACCTTGCGTCCGGTAGTCGGAGTAGTAGACGTAAAAGAGACCGTTGTTCTCATAGTCCGGGTGGAAGGCCAGACCGAGCAAGCCCTGTTCGAGGAAGTCGGTTTTGACCTCCTCCGAGATATCGAGGAAGGGGTCCGGCAGCAGTTGACCATCTTGGTCGATGATGCGGACCGTGCCGGTCCGTTCGAGCACAAAGAGGCGGTTGCTACCGTCGAAGGCGCTGGTGAGGTTGATCGGATCAATCAGTCCGTCGGCCACCTTTACCAGTTGCACCGCGGGATCGCCCGGCAGGTCGCCGCCGGGTTGGGCCGCCGCGGCATCGCCAAGCGGCGCGGGTGCGGCGTCCGGAACTGGTGTGCCCTCCTGTGCACTCACCGTCAACATGCCGCCGGCGGCCACCAGGAGCGCGACGAGCAACGTAACCAAGAGCCGGGACCGTCTCATCGGGAGACCCCTTTCAAGCTGTACGGGTTAGAACGAACGCCGACCGGCGCCTGGAATTGTGCCGGTTTCGTTGTCTCCGCATGGCGCGTGCCACATAGGCGTTAGGCGTTAGGCGTTAGGCGTTAGCCGTCAGCTTCGTCTTGCCGAGCCCTCTCCCGTGTCATCCCTCGACGAACTCCGGACTCCGAAGCTCGGCATGACAACAAGGGGGTGTGGCACGAGGGGAGACAGCGCGCCACGACGGGGCGGTGAATGACTCCTAACGCCTAACGCCTCGCCCTAATCCTCTGGTTCCGGGGTGGGGCGAGCTCGGCGCCGTTGGCGATGCCGGGAACGACGACGATAGGGTGGACGGTGCCACACGGCCATGACGGGCGCGGGAACGCGATTTGTTGTATGGTGCAGCGGGACCTCTCGCCAATTGAATCGGTCGCGGCGACGCCGCCGCGGTCCGCGTCGTTCGTGATTCCAGCGAAGGAGACGCATCCCATGACGCTTGGTGCTCGCATCAACCGGCGGCACGTCGTGCGTGGCGGTTTAGCCGCCGGCGCATCGACCATCGCCGCCCCGTACTTCATCCGCCACCGAACCGGGGCGCAGGAGAAAACCCAGGTTCGCTTGGCGACCTGGGCCGGGTCGGAGGAAGCGGCGGAGCTGCAAGGGGTGATCGACAAGGTCAACGCCGAGGCGACGACCTTCGAGATCGTCTCCGAGCCGCAACCCGCCGAGTACTACGTCAAGCTGCAAACGACGATCGCCGGCGGCACCGCCGCCGACCTCTTCTGGCTCTCGCAGGAGTACATCGCCAACTACGCCGACAACGGCGCCCTCATGGACGTCACCGAACGCCTGGCCGCGAGCGAGCAGCCCGCGGCTCATCTCGACGACTACTTCGAGCCGATCCTACAAACCGCCCAGTACGACGGTAAGACTTGGGGATTGCCCTGGATCAGCCAGCCGGTCGTTCTCTACTACAACCCGGACCTCTTCACGACGGCCGAGGTCGCGCCGCCGGACGAGAACTGGACCTGGGATGTCTTCAAGGAGGCGGCCACTACCCTGACCGACGCGGCGAACGGCGTCTACGGCGTCAGCTTCAACGGCTGGCCGCCGGTCCAGATGTTCATCTGGCAGAACGGCGGCGAGGTGATCAGCGAGGACCTCTCCTCTTGCCCGATTGACAGCCCTGAGGCGGTCGCGGCGGCCGGCTTCTACGCCAGCATTGCCTACAACGAAGCGGTGGCGCCGTCCGAAGCGACCATCAGGGAGCAGGGCTTCGGCGAGATGGCGAAGGCGGGCAAGGTCGCCATGTTCTTCGGTGGCGCGGCCGACGACCTCGACTATGCCCACACCAAGGACCCCGCCAACGCGGTGATGCGGGTCGCGCTCGTGCCGCAAGGGCCGGCGAACCGAACGACCTTCTCCTGGACCGCCTCCACCGTCATCAACGGCGCAACCGAAAACCTGGACGCCGCCTACGACGCGCTGGTTGCCCTGACCGAGGGCATCCACCACTGGAAGGTGGTCGCCCCGCGCAAGTCGCTGGCGACCGCCGACGTCATCGCTCAAAGCGTGCCGGATAAGGCGGAATCAGCTGAGACGATCCTGCAGGCGCTGCCCGACATGCGTGCCTTCCGCATCATCCCGGAACAGGTCGAGTGGGACCGCGTCTGGGGCGAGGAGTACCTCTTCCCGCTCTTCCACGGCGAAGGCACAGCCGAAGAGCTGGCCCCCGAGATCCGGCCGTTGCTGGAGGATTTGCTGCCGTAGCGAGGCGACGGGCGACGGGCGACAGGCGACAGGAGGTACGTCGTGCTCCTGACGCCTGACGCCTGACGCCTGTCGCCTGACGCCTGAGGCCTGAGGCGCCCCATGCTCGATTGGTACACCCAGACCGTCTATGACTACATCGCCGTCGGCGCGGTGATCGTCGTGCTGATGGTTGTGCTGCAGAAGGTGCTGGTGCGGCTGGGGGTGAATCGGGAGGCGGCGACGGGGTATGGGCTGATCCTGCCCTGGATTTTGGGGTTGCTGATCTGGAACCTGGGGCCGTTCATCGCGTCGCTCTATCTCAGCCTGACCGAGTACAACATCCTCCAGCCACCGGTCTTCATCGGACTCGACAACTACGTCGAGATGTTTACCGACGACCGCAACTTCTGGCCGGTAATCCGGTTTACGCTTTTGTATTCGATCTTCAACGTGCCGCTGGGGTTGCTCGGGGCACTGCTAACGGCGACGCTGCTCAACCAGAACGTGCGCGGTCTCGGCGTCTGGCGCACGATCTACTACCTGCCGGCGGTGCTGCCGGCCGCGGCGACCGCGCTCCTTTGGAACTGGATGTTCGCGCAGAACGGGCTGATCAACTTCTTCCTGAAACCCGTCTACTCGCTGCTCAACGTGGACGCGCCGACCTGGTTCACGGACCGCGAGCTCGTCCTGGAGTCGTACATCATCATGGGACTGTGGGGGGTCTTCGGCGCCAACACGGTCATCCTGCTCGCCGGGTTGAAGAACATCCCGCGCGACCTCTACGACGCGGCAACGGTGGACGGGGCGGGGCGGCTGGCGCGTTACCTCAACGTCACGATCCCGATGCTGAGCCCGACGATCTTCTACGTCCTGATCATGGGGATCATCGCCTCGCTGCAAACCTTCACCCAGGCGTTCTTCATCGACTCTCCGCGCCGGGCTGGGACTTTCATGAACGTCTACATCTACGAGCGGGCCTTCCAGCGCCAGGATATGGGCTACGCCGCGGCCCTCGGTTGGGTGATGCTCGTCATCCTCCTCCTCTTCACGCTGTTGGTCTTCAAGTCCTCCCCGGCATGGGTCCACTACGAGGGCGAGCGGACGTAGGAGCGAGGAACGAGTACCCAGCGCCTAACGCCTAACGCCTAACGACTGAGGACAGTGCATGGCAACGCTTGAGCGGGTGAGGCCGGCAGCAGTGCCGAAGGTGGCCGAAGGGCGGCGACGGCGGGTGGACGAGTACGCGCTGCGCTGGATCGTCTATCTGCTGATTTCGGCCGGGGCGGCGATCGTGTTGATCCCCTTCGTGTGGATGGTGACGACGTCGCTGAAGCCGGAGAGCCAGCTCTTTGTCTACCCGCCGGAGTGGATCCCGAACCCGGTGCGTTGGTCGAACTACCAGGAGGCGTGGCATGCGCTGCCGTTCGACCGGTTCCTGCTCAACACGGTCTTCATGACGGTGCTGGCGATGTTCGCCGAACTCTTCACCGCCTCGGTTGTGGCGTACGGGTTTGCCCGGTTTCGGTTTCCGGGGCGCAACGTCCTCTTTATCGTGCTGCTCGCGACGATGATGCTGCCGAACATCCTGACCCTGATCCCGACCTTCCTCATGTGGCGGTGGGTCGACCGGATCGACACCTTCACCCCGATGACGGTCGGCGCCTGGTTCGTCTGGGGTCCGGCCTTCGTCTTCCTGCTGCGCCAGTTTTTCTTGACAATCCCGCGGGAAATCGAGGAGGCGGCGATCCTCGACGGCGCGAACACCTTCCAGATCTACCGGCAGATCATGCTGCCGCTGGTGAAGCCGGCCCTGCTCGCCATCGGCGTCCTCAGCTTCCAGGCGAATTGGAACAATTTTCAGGGGCCGCTGATCTACCTCAGCACCCTTGAGAAGTACCCGATGGTGCTCGGGTTGCAGTTCTTTGGCGCGACCCTTTCGAACGAGGCGCCGCAGTGGCACTACATGATGGCGATGGCGACAATGATGGCCGCGCCGATCCTCGCCCTCTTCTTCGTCGCCCAACGCTACTTCATCGAGGGAATCACGGCCGGCGGAGTGAAGGGGTGAGGAGGTTCGTCGCTGCCAGCAGACCGGTTCGGATTCGGCCGACGGATCGTCAGCGCGCCATCGTGGGCGGTGGCGTGCTTGGAACCACCGCAAATCTGCGCTGCAGCGACATACATACCCCGAATTAGTCGGAACCGATGAGCTTTGCTGCGCCGGTGATCCATCCCGGCTAAACCGTTTCGCAGACCGCAAAGCCCTATTCGTCGAGACTGGCCAGGAATCTATCGGGCACGGTGGCGGCATAGATCTGCCCCAGGCCGGTGCGATCTGAGTTGAAGAGCACGGAGCGCGCGTCGGGGCTGAAGAAGGGATGGGAGTGGGTGTACTGCGGCCGGCCGAGCGATGCGCCCGATTCACACAGCACGCGGACCCGGCCGGTGGCGATGGAGCCGACGACGATTTCGGCGTTTGGCTTCACATCGCAGACGAAATAGCGGCCGTCCTGGGTGACCGCGACGTGATCGAACGCCCAGCCGAGGGCGACCTCGTGGGGACGCTCATCGCCAACGCCAATCGAGACGAGGTCGCCCTCGTTGGGATCGTCGCCGGGCCGGCGGACCAGGGTCGAGAGGATGCGGCCGGTCGGGCCGAGCCAGACCTGGTGGCCCTGCACGGGCCGCGAGTGCGGCGTGCCGATGTTCAGCCGGCGGAGGTTGCTCCCCTCACGGTCGATGACATAGAAGGTTGCTCCCTCTTCGCCCACCAGGCGTACGATCGTCCCGTGCTCGTCCAGGATGCCGCCCCGATTGTGCTGGATCAGCAGGTCGTGCCCGGCGCCCGGCTCGAACTGGAGGTGAGCGTTGAAGATGTCGCTCCCCTGATGGACACAGATGATCGCCATGCTCTCCAGGTCGACCACCAGGATACCGGCGATGGGCGGCTCGCCCGATCTGAGGAACTGAAGCGCCGAAGTCGCGTAGAAGCGCCCATCCGGGGAGATCGTCCCCAACGGATAGGGCCGCCGGAAGCCTTCGATCGCACACACGACCTCGCTGTGCGACCCAGGGTCGTCGAGCGAGAGCCGGCGGACTTCGAGCATCGAGACATTGCTATCGCCCCCAGCTTCCTCGGGCAGGCTGACATAGACGAACCATCGGCCGTCAGGAGAGACGACCGGTCCATGCACCGACGGCTCCTCGGCGGGCCGCGTCAGTGGGCGCAACTGATGCGTGGTGAGGTCGCAGATCCAGTACTCACAGGGCTGATCGACGCTCAAGAAGCGGGAGTAGACGAAGCGGCGGGAGTCGGGCGTGAAGACCGGCGACTCCGGATAGATGTGGGTGTGGATGGAGGCCGCGTTGGTCAGTTGGGTGACGCGCGCGCCCGATTCTGGATAGGTTTCCCGCGCGATGCTCTCGACGTGCGGTGCGATGCTCTGCGTCCGTGATAATGGCTGCCCTGGCTGCCGATCGGCCACCCGTGTCATCGCGATGCCCTCCTGTGAGGTGATACGCGGACTATTGGCTCCTGCTTCCGTCGTACTGCAGCAGTTCGACGGGAACGCCGCTGCTGTCGAGATCGCGGTTGCGGCGATGCAGGTACGTCGCACCGGCCGTCGCCGCGGCCGTGTCTTGGCCCTGGGCGTCGCGCCGCACGATCGCCAGCCAGCCGTCGGTCGCGTAGCCGGCAAAGCGCATGTCACCTTGGTCAGCCCAGCGGTAACAGACGAGGTCGCTCGATCCGTCGGCGTGGCGCAGTTCATAGGCCAGTGCTTCGCCAGTCGTGCGGAGCCGTCGAGTTGCCACTCCGGCACTCACGCCCGTGGCGTACGGATAGAGTACGAGCCCCATGCGGAATGGCAACCGCGTCCGCTTGCTCATAACGACGCATGGCGCCGGCAGGTTCTCTCGGTTGTCGGAGATCCATCCCTGTACCGGGTCGTTCTGACCGCAAATGATCTGAAAGCGCGGGCCACGGGATGCCGGGCCAAGCGGTATCAGTTCGAGGTTCGGCTCGTTCTGCCGATAGGTACGGATGCGGCCCGCCTCTGGGTCGATTTGCATCCGCATCGGCGTGAAGTGGAACAGCGATTCGACCAGCCGGCGCTGGTTCCCGGCATCCTCATCACGCACCTCATCGAAGACAAGCCAGTAGTCAGGGCGCACGAAGACCACCGCGCGCTCGTGGATGAAGCGGCCATCGAGATCGCGGTAGCCACCGGTGTAGCGGGCGCGGCCAGCGTCGGCGACGGCGCCGGTCGCCCAAAAAATCTCACTACGCACGCTCCGCACATGCTGGTCGGGAGTCTCGTTCGTGCGGCGGGCCTGAGAATGTCCGTCGAGCATGATCGTGTTGTGTGAGGCCGTATCGCGCTGGTGATCGGTCCACTGCTCCCGCATGTAGCTGCTGATGCCGGGGTCGCAGATGAAGAGCTTGCCGTCGGCGAATATCTCGACGCTGAGTGCGTCCTCGTGCTGATGGGCCGCGCCAAAGGGGCCGGCATCGAAGAGCGCCCAACGCGCGTCCGACTGCCACCCGTTTCGCATGACGAGCAGACCAGCGTCGACAAAGCCGTGGGAGAGTGTCGCCGGCGGCGTTCCCTGCTCACCCTTCGACCCGAACCATTCCATCACCGGGTCGTCAAAGAGGCGGGCGCCACGGCGGACAAAATCCTGGTGGTAGCCCCGGATGCTGCCCGAGTCGTTATGCGAGAGTGAGCTGCCATCAGGGCGGGCCAGCCGCCAGATGTGGTCGAACATGCCGCGCAGGCGCTCCTGGTAGACCGGCTGAAGGTCCACGCCATTGAGCTGCGCCAGTTCGTATGCGCTGGCGAAGCCCTGGCCGCACATGCAGTGATAGCCGGCTGAAAGCTCCCACTGCGCGCCGTCAGGATAGATCTGGACGACGATCTCCGCCGCGAGTCGGCGGTAGCCCTCGCGCGCCCACTCGGCCGCGCGCTTGAACTCCGGAAAGAGCACGCCAATGCTGGCGATCGTCTGCGATTCGACGACCAGCCAGTTGTTGTGGCGGGTCACCCCGTACTCCATCAGATGCTCCGCGTGGTGATAGAACGACTTGACCATATCGACGATGGTGTCGTCGCGGATGCGGGGTGATTGGCGACAGGCGTAGAAGACGTCGAACCACGCGTTGTAGCAGCGCACCGCCGTGGAAAGCGTTTCCCAGGCCGGGTCGCCACCGCCGTTGTTGCCGACCGGCGACGGCGTCGTCTCGATCCAGCTCGAGACGAGATAGTCGAGTTCGGCCGCGTACGTCTCATTATTGGTGACCTGATACGCCTTGATCAGGTCCTGCATGAAGGCGTGGCGGTTGAAGGCGTGCATCCACTCCAGGTAGCCGATCGGATTGGCCCGCCAGTCGATGTCCCGGCCTAGCGACTGGCCGAGAATGACGTGGTTGCAGATGCGGTCGGCGTTGGCCAGATC
>JBOGUE010000308.1:0-5307 GCA_050695955.1 Thermomicrobiales bacterium
GTGCTGGCCGGGGCGGCCGTTGGCTTCGGCGCGGCCTTGTTCGTCGTCAGCGTCATCAACCACCCGGCCACGCTGCTGCTCGGTTTTGCGCTGCTGCGGACCTTCGGTTCCGGCACGTTGACGCTGACCGCCCGGACCCTGATCCCGCAATGGTTCGTGCGGCGGCGCGGGTTCGCGTTCAGCCTGCTCGGATTCGGCGCCGCGTTGAGCCTGGCGGCTGTGCCGGCCGCCAGCGAGGCGCTGATCGGCTGGGTCGGCTGGGTCGGCTGGCGCTCCGCCTGGCGCATCGACGCCCTGGTGATCTGGCTGGTCCTCGTGCCGGCGGTGATCCTGTTCGTGCGCGACCGGCCGGAGGATATAGGACAGTTTCCCGACGGCAGACCTCCCGAACCGGTGCGCGACGGAGCCATCGAACCCGTTGCGGAAGTGGCATGGACGCCGCGGCAGGCGGCACGAACGCGCTCCTTCTGGTATCTACTCAGTGCCGGTGTCGTGCCGTCGCTCGTGGTGACCGGCCTCAGCTTCAACCAGGTCTCGATCTTCACCTCGCGCGGCATGTCGTCGACCTTGGCGGCGACGACCTTTACCGTCGAGTCGGCGGTCGCTCTGCCCGTGTCGCTGCTCTGCGGCTGGCTCGTTGACCGCTACCCATCGCGGTACGTGTTGGCCGCATCACAGTTGAGCCTGGCCGTGGCGATGATCTGGCTGCTTGTGGCCGATACCGTTTGGCTGGCGGTCCTCTATGCGGTCTTCCGCGGCGCCTCAAGCGGGCTCTGGAACGTCGCCGCGGATGTCACCTGGCCGGCCTACTTCGGTCGCCGGTACCTCGGCAGCATTCGTTCCGTTACCTTCGCGGTCGGCATCGCCGGCGCCGCCATCGGCCCGCTCCCCTTCGGCATCGTCTACGACACTCTCGGCAGCTACGACTACGCTATCGCCGGATTGCTCGTGCTGCCCGCCCTCTCGACCCTCGCTGCAGCGCGCGCGGTGCCTCCTCGCACCTCTCCGGTCGCAACGGTAGCGTAGGCGCCGAGTCAGCGACTGCCTGTCGACTCCCAGTCGATTCCGTTTGATCTGGAGAGTATCATCGCGAGTAAGGACGTTCCGTGGCTGATGGGGTGGTATCTGGATGGAAACCCTGCTGGGGAACGGCAACGCGGAGAGGGGTGATGGCGATGGCAGAACAACGTGTCGCACCGCGGGCAGAATCACGGCCCCGTCACTGGTGGCGCACGAGCCGGGCGGTGTTTGGGGCGGTGGTGCTGACGTTGCTGGTCGTCTTTTTTGCGCAGAACTTCGACGACGTCGAGGTCAGCTTCCTCGCCTGGCAGTTTGATTTCAAGCTTGCCTTGCTGATCCTGGCCGCCGTCGTTCTTGGCGTCGTTCTTGGGTTCCTCTTGCCACGTGTCCGCCGTTCGGCAAGATGAGACAATGCCGCCAGACCGATTGGAGCGGTGATACTCGTTGCCGCGAGGGAGGGGACGGGGCATGCGTCTGGACGGCAAGGTCGCCGTAGTTACCGGCGGCGCGCGGGGCATCGGGCGGGCGACAGTCGAGAAGTTCCTCACCGAGGGGGCGCGGGTCGTCTTTCTTGACGTCGATCCCACGACGGGCGAGGCGACGGCGGAGGAGTTGACCGACGCGCCCTACCCACCCCGTTTCATCCACTGCGACGTGACCAGCGAATCCGACGTTGCCGCGGCCCTGGCGGAGACAGTTCATGCCTTCGGCCAGCTCGACGTGCTGGTCAACAACGCCGGCATCAACGCCTACTTCGACGCGACGGAAATGACCGAGGCGGAATGGGAGCACGTCTTCGCGGTCGACCTCAAAGGCGCCTGGCTCTGCGCCAAGCATTCCCTCCCGGCGATGCGCCACGCGGGCGGCGGCTCCATTATCAACGTCGCCTCTATCCACGCCTTCATGACGACCGAGCACATGTTCCCCTACGCCGCGGCGAAATCGGGCCTCGTCGGCTTGACTCGCAGCCTGGCGCTCGATTGGGGACCGCACAACGTCCGCGTCAATGCCATCTGCCCCGGCTGGACGCGCACCTACCTCGTCCAAGAATGGCTTGATCGCCAACCCGACTCAGCAGCGGCCGAGCGCACCGTGAACGACGTCCATCCCCTGCGCCGCATCGCATCCCCAGCCGAAATCGCCAACGTCATCGCCTTCCTGGCCTCCGACGAGGCCAGCTTCGTCACCGGCGCCGCCTGGCTGGTTGACGGCGGATTGAGCGCGCGGTACGCGTGACAGGCGATAGGCGACAGGCAGGACGCGTCAGGAGCGACCACCCCACGTCGCCAGCCACGCCTTCCGTTCTTCGTAGTCGGGCACGACGCGTTCCACCCGGCGCCAGAACCCAGTGCCGTGGTTCGGTTCGATCAAGTGGACCAGCTCGTGGACCACGATGTACTCGATGATCCGGGGGGGCAGCAGGATCGTCCGCCAGTGAAAATGCAACACGCCAGTCTCGTCGCAAATGCCCCAATGGTTCCCAATCTCTCGCACCACAATGCCCCGCGTCGCCGCCCCGCATCGGTCGGAGAGCAGGTCAACCCGCCTGCTGAGCCACGGTGTTGCGTGCGCCGTGTACCAATCTTCGAAATGCTCATGCCCGCGCTGCCGCTCCTCGCGAAGCAGCAGAAACCGTCCCTGACGCAGACGAAGCGCCGGCACTGAAACGTCCTCCGGAGGCGCATCGATCAGCGCCAACCGGTAGCTGCGCCCGAGATAGGCAAACCCTTCCCCCGGCACGAACTCCTTCTCCGCCAGGCTTCGCCGCAGGTCCCGCTTCAACGACAGCTTGCGATAGATCCACGGGAGCTTGCGCCGCACCGCGACTTCAATCGTGTCGAGCGGACAATCGACCGGAGCGGCGACCGAGAGTTCGCCGGCGCGTGCAATCGTGATGCCGACGGTCTTTCTACGGGGACTCCTGAGCAGTTCCAGCGTCAAGTCCTCGATCCGCAGCACGTCGCTCATGCCGCCAGATCCACGTGCCGGTACTTCGCCAGTTGCACCATCTCGTCGGCCACGGCTCGCGCCCGCTGGAAGGGCACAATCTCCCCCTTGTCCAGGAACTCGATGATCCATTGCCGCAGCACGTTCTGCGCGTTCGGTCGCGACCAGAAGTCGGTCAGCCGGACCTCCTGCCGAATGTGCTCCACGATCTCCACCGTCGCCTCGGCCAGATCCCGCAGGCCGTCGGCGGTCGCATCGCGCTGTCCCGCCGCCTCGGCCAGAATCCGCAGAAACGGCGCCTGCGTCCGCGGGTCGAGCCCCGTCCCGTCGGCCGGCGGCCCTTCGCGCACCTCCTCGGTAAAGGCGCGCAGCGCCTCGACCAGTTCGTCCCAATTGTCCTGGAACCGCTGCAGGATCTCTTCCAGCCGTTCGCTCAGCTTGCGGTAGTAGGCCGGATCCTCGCGCACGCGGACACTGATATGGTACCGCGCCGCGTGCTCCATCTCCGACGCCTTCGCCTTGGCCGTCGGCAACGCATCGACCACCGCCGGGAACTCCGCCGCCGTGATCGAGATCGGCGGAATCTTCGGGTCGATCCCCTGCGCCACGACATACTCGTCGATCAGTTGCCGCACCTTCTGCCCCGCCCCCACCAAATTGAGCTGGCTGTCGCGATACCGATTATGCGCCGCCTTGTTGATGAACCCCAAGATCTTCGCGTCCCGCACGAATGACAGCCCTTCCGGCCGCGGCAAGACGATGTCGAGACTCTCCAGGAACAGCCGCAGCTTCTCAGTGAATTCGGCCCGCGGCCGCACGTCCCGCAACAGGTCAACGCAGGCGTGGATATCGGTAATCTCCGCAATCCCGCGATCCCGGAAGACCGCCAGCACCCGCCGATGACGATCCTCCAGCTTCGGTAGCTCGTCCTTCAGGCTGACCAGCGCCCCCTCGATCTCGTCCCCGCTGTAAACCGCCAGCGCCTCCGTCAGGTGCCGCGCCACCCCGAAGTAGTCGACGACCAGCCCGTGCGACTTCCCCGCCGCCGTCCGGTTCACCCGCGCAATCGCCTGCAACAATTCGTGGTCCTTCATCGCCCGGTCGAGGTACAGCACCTGCTCGATCGGCGCATCGAACCCCGTGAGCAGCATGCTCTGGACGCAGACGAAGGCCAGCCCATCTTGCCGGTCCGGCTCCTCGTGGACGAGCGGCTTTTTGAACCGGTCGATCCGTGTCCGCTGCCGCGCCGGATCGCTCCACTCCCGCCATGACGGATCGTCGTTGTGGTTCCCCGAGATCACCGCCGCGAACTCCAGCCGCCGGATCGTGCCGAGGTGCGCGTGCGCCCGCACAAGGAACCGCGTCTCTACATCCCGCCGCTCGCGTTCCTCGTCCCCAAGCGCCAGGAGCGACGGGTCGAGTGCCCCCAGGTCCGCCACCAGCGCCGCATGCACATCCCGCAGCGCCTGCTGGTACCGCACGGCCGCCAGCCGGCTCGTCGCCACCACCTGCGCCTTGAATCCGTTCGGCAGCACCACGTCCACGTAGTGCCGCAGCATGTCGGCCGCCTTCGAGCCGATCAGCTGCGGCGCCTCCAGCACGTCCCCCGTCGTCGCGTACTTCCGCTTGATCGCCTCCAACTCTTCGGCCGTCCGCTCCCGGAACATGTCCTCGAAGAGCTGATCCAGACTCCGCTCGTCCGCCACGTCGCCCGGCGCCGTCCGCCCCTCGTAGAGGATCGGCACCGTTGCCCCATCCTCCTCCGATTGCCGGATCGTGTAGCGGTCGATGAACGGCCCGAAGATGTCGTGCGTCTTCTGTCGCGCCCCCATGATGATCGGCGTGCCGGTAAAGCCGATCGCCGCGCATTCCGGCAGCGCCCGCAGCAGATTGGCATGTAACAGGCTCCCGTGCGACCGATGCGCCTCGTCAACCAGCACCAGGATCGCCTCGGACTCGTTCAGAATCGGGTAGTCGCCGTTCTCGACGACCAGCCGCTCAATCTCCTCCTCCTCGCCGTCGTACGGCGGTCGCTCCTCCGCCACCATCCGCTCGGCCAAACTCTCATGTCGCGGCAGGTCGAAGACCTCCGCGCCCCCTTCCGCCGCCTGATACTTCTGGATCATCGCGAA
This sequence comes from Thermomicrobiales bacterium, assembly GCA_050695955.1. GTDB lineage: Bacteria > Chloroflexota > Chloroflexia > Thermomicrobiales > UBA6265 > JBOGUF01. The sequence continues at coordinate 5,100 of JBOGUE010000308.1, forward strand.
GACCAGGTCCGGACTTTCCTCTCGCAGCAGCGCCTGCAAGTGCCGTTCGTTCCGCGCCGACAGCACCGTCTCGCCTGTCAGCGCCGCCGTGTCGCTCAGTTGCTGCTCCAGGGCGGTGCGGTCAGTGACGACGACCACCTTGAACCGCCGCAAGTCCGGCAGCGTCCGCAGCTTGCGCACGAGGAAGACCATGGTCAGACTCTTCCCC
>JBOGUE010000309.1:0-11419 GCA_050695955.1 Thermomicrobiales bacterium
GCGGCGGCAACTTCGGCGTCGTCACCTCGTTCGAGTTCCGCCTCCATCCCGTCGGGCCGATGGTGCTGGGCGGGTTGATCTTCCACCCGTTCTCCGCGGCGAGGGAGGCACTTCGCTTCTACCGCGAGTTCACCAGCACCGCGCCGGACGAAGTGACGGTCCACGTTGCCCTCGCCACCTCGCCCGATGGCCATCCGGTCGCCGGGTTCATCGTCTGCTACAGCGGTCCGCTCGAAGATGGGGAAGCTGCTCTCCGACCGCTCCGCGAGTTCGGCCAACCCCTGGTCGATATGGTCGGTCCGATGCCATACACGGCGGTCCAAGCACTTGGCGAGCCGCTCTACCCGCCCGGTCGGCTCCACTACTGGAAGTCCAGCTTCCTCGCGGAACTAAGCGACGACGCCATCGAGACGATGATTCAGCAGGCCGCGGCCGTGCCATCCCCATTCTCCGTGATCGCCGTCGAACAGCTCGGCGGCGCGATGGCCCGCGTCGGCGCGGACGAAACCGCATTCGGCGAGCGATCATCGCCCTTGAGCCTGATCGTCACGGGTCAATGGGCCGACCCGGCGGAGTCGGACCGGAATGTCGGGTGGGTGCGCGATTCCTGGGAGGCGATGCGACCGTTCGAGCAGGAAGCAGCCTACGTCAACTACCTCGAGGACGTAAACGACGAGGGCGAGAAACGGATTCAAACATCGTACGGCGCCAACCACGAGCGCCTGGTCGCCGTCAAGACGAAGTACGACCCAACCAACTTCTTCCGCGTCAACCAGAACATCGCACCGGCACAATAGAATCGAGCGCTGAAGAGCCGAGCGGGCGCTGCCGAATGTGGATGGAGCTGCCGAGGCCTCGCCATGTACGCGCGCCCTGGCTTCGGTCATCGTGGGCAGGTCAGAAGCGTTGACGGATGGCGAGACAGCGACGCATGATAGGCGTAGCACCGCGGCACGACACGGGGGATCGCCATGTCAGTTCTCACTCGACCGCTCACTCACACGGACCTTGCACAGTTCCCGGACGACGGGAAGCGTTACGAAATCATTGAGGGGGAGTTGTACGTGGCCGCCGCGCCAGTTCGATGGCATCAAAAGCTGCTGCTCAGGATCTATCGAACGCTGTATGCGGCCGCTGAAGAATTCGGCTGGGGCGAGGTCTATACGGCTCCGGTCGACGTAAAGTTCGGCGATACAACCGTCGTCCAACCGGATCTCCTCGTGATCCGCCAAGACCTGCTGCATCATTACCGTGGCAACACGATGTATGCCCCGCCGGATCTCGTCGTCGAAGTCCTCTCGCCATCGAATCGCGCCTACGATGAAACGATCAAGGCGAGGGCGTATGCGGCAGCGGGCGTGCCCGAGTTGCTACTGGGCGATCCGGAACGCCTGACACTTCGTCTTTTCGTATTGCTTAATAGTGAGTACGTGCTGGTCGAGCCGGACGCCAACGGACGGCTGCACTCGACGATCGTTCCAGGGCTGATCTTCGACCCGGCAGTGCTTTTAGCTAGACTCCACGATTAATCACTTGGCGGGTTACGCCCGCGGCATCACGGCGCCGACGCCGCTCCGGGCTCCTTTCGCGCATCTGCCACTTCGCCGGCGGGCACATCCTCGCCTGACGACACGCCATTCCCCCGTCGCGGCCAGCGCCGGATGAAGCTGTTGACCGTGACCGGACGGCCGGGCACGGCGCCGATCTCCCCTGACCGTACCTTCGGGTGCCGGCCGAAGTAGCTGATGAAGATCACGGCCGAGAGGAAGGTGAAGACGCCGATGCTGACGAAGGTCCAGTCGTAGCCGTAGCGGACGATGATCGCCCCGCCGAGCAGGCTGGCGACCGCCCAATTGAGATTCCACGCCGCCGAGCGCAAGCCGAAGACGGATAAACGGGCGCGGCGCGGCAGTAACTCGCCGATGAAGGTCGAGTCGATCGGCCAGGCCATGCTGATGCTCGTCTGCCGCACCAGGTGGGCCAGGATCGCCAACCCGTACCCCGGAGCGACGATCAGCACCAGGTAAAAGGGCACGATGCTGCTGCGTACGAGGAAGACCGCGCGCAGCGGTCCCAGACGGCGCGCCACCGCCGGCGCGCTCAAGCCGATCACCGCCGCGCAGACGCCCCCAACGCGTAGACATAGCCGATCTCGCGCGAGTTCGCCCCGAGCGTGGTCAGGAAGACGTTGTAGAACGGCATTACCATCCCCACGCCGAGCGCCATGATCCCGCCGGAGGCAACGAAGACCACCATGTCGCGCCGGACCTGGCGCCGCTCGGGCGGCCCGTCCTCGATCGCCGCGGCCGTCGCTTCGTCGCGCGGCCGACCGTGCCGCGCCTCCCGCATCAGGAAAAGGGGAAAGATGCCGCAGATGCCCAACGTCGCCCCGAGTACCATCGTCCAGCGAAACGCCTCGACGCTGCTGGGCGCGATCGACCCACTCGCCGAAGCCAGGATCGACGGCACAAACCCGCCAAGCAACGAGCCGGCGGTTATGGCTAGCGATTGCAGCGAAAAGGCGAGCGCGGCCACCTGCTGGCGTTGCGCCGGCCGCGTCCAGTCCATGATGAACGGCATCGTCGTGTTGAAGAGGTAGGCCAACCCGATCCCGCTGATCGCTGACAACACGAGGATGAACGCTTCCCGCTCCGCGAACGAGAGCAGCAACAGCATCGAGAGAAATATGCCCGCGCCGCTGACGATACTCCGCCAGGTGCCGATCCGGTTGAGCAAGAAACCGAGGGAGACCCCCGCGGCGGCCATACAAATCGTCTGCGCTGCCTGCACGGCGCCGATGAAGTCCTCGCGAAGATTCAACTCATACAGATAGAGATTGAAGATGAGGTTGAAGACGCCGAAGCCGACGTTGGCCAAAAGCTGAAAGAGCAGAAACAGCTTGACGTCGCGGTCCCAGCGGCGCACTTCTCGAATGTAGGCGCGCATCTCCGCCTTCCCGCGCTCTCTGAACCAGTCGATCTCCCCGCCCGGCAGTATAGCCGGGCCACTCGCCCTTCGGACTGGCTCGGTCGAAGAGTGGCGTCTATAGAATCTAAAGCATGTACGATGTACGTCGACAATAGAAAGGTGCGGTCACGATGCTCTGGCAATGGCGCCCGGCAAGCTTGATCGAATCGCTCACAATGACATTGAGTGTTACCGTGTCGCTTGCCGCGGTTGCCGGCACATGGATCATCATCCCTGCCGAAGACGCGGTGGGGGTCATCGTCCGGATCGCTGCGACACTTGTGGTTGGCAGCGGAATCGGAGCAGCTCTGGCGTTTGCGCGCGGGAGCAGCTCCGGTTTGTTTGCCCTTTGGATCGAGATCGGCATGCTCGCCGCGATAGTCATTCCGGCCCTGCTCTCGGTCGGCGTACTGTATCTCGGCGCGGCCGCTCTCCTCTCTTTGTGCGTGGCAATGATGCCGAGCACGCCGGAGCCGCGGTCGCTGCACCATCTCGACGTTTTGGCCGGAGCTTTCGAGTTCATCGTGATTGAATCGGCGCTGCTGGCGGCGTCGTTCGTCTAGCTGTCGCTCGGTACAGACCGCTTCCGCCACTCATCGTATTCGCGAAGCGTCCTCTCGTCGGGTGGGTAGACGCCCAGGATGCTGGCGGCGGCCCACGGCCGCGGGGAGCCCGTCAAGTAGGGCACGATCCGCTGATGCATCGGGGCGTCTCGTCGGCTGATGACGAAGGACCACGGTTGCGAGTTGCCCACCGGGCCGCTTCGAGCAGTACATCAACGTGCGCTGGGGTGAAGTCGTGGGCTGGGTCGAAGACCCTGGGACTCCGCCGGGTAGCTAGAAGCGGCTGCCGTTGGCCTCGCGCTTCATTCTGTCAAGACAAGCCAGAGCCTGCCGTCGATGAGCTCACGTGCCGCGTCGAGATGACCGGCGTGGCATGCGGTCTCAGTCATCACGTGCAGGATGATTTCCCGCAGATCGTGAGGCCGCCAGTCGCCGAAGAGTCCGTCGGGCCAACAGCCCGGTGCGGTGTCCAGCGGGGTGGCGGTGATGATGGCGTTCGCGAGGTCTATCTCCTGCCGGTACACGTCGAACACGGCCGCGGCCGGCACATCCGAACCGACCTGCCAGGCGTCGTCGGGGGCTTCGGCCAGTTCGTCGATGACGGTCTGCCCGCCGGCGGCGATGCCGCGGAACCAGAACCGCTCGACATCCAGGGCGAGGTGCCGCACCAGTCCCAGGCAGGTCCACCCCGACGGCAGGACCGGTCGCCGTAGGGCTTCCTCATCAAGACCCTCCAGAATGCCAAGCACGTGATCACGCTGAGCGCCCAGGTATGAAAGAAGCGTCGTGCTCTCCATGCTCAGTGTCGGTTGCGACATCGCTTCCCCCGTGGCTTTGGGCGGGGCCGGGTCGCCGACCCGATCGCCGGCTACTTCGCGATCTCCCAGATGTGGCCGCCGGGATCGCTGAAGCTGGCGGTGCGAATACCCCACGGCCGATCCATCGGGCCGTTCAGCAGCTCCACTCCTCGTGCGGCCAGTTCCGCGCACATCGCATCCACGTCATCCACCTGGATGGTGAGCTGGAGGCGAGAACCGGCCTCGCGACTTGCCACCACTGCAGGCTCGATGAGCTCCCGCGCCGCTGTGGCCTGCAGCAGGTTGATGACCGTGTTCCCGAAGTCGAACACCGCCGAGGCGTCGTCCTCGAACGCTACCGGCAGGCCAAAGACCTCCCGGTAGAATCGCTTCGCGGCCTCCAAATCCTCGACGAATAGGGTGATGGCGCCGATACCCCTCGGCCACGAACCCACGTCCGCACCGCTTCCCGGAACTGCTCCCATGGAGGCTCTCCTCTTGTCTACGCACGACCCCGGTGGGTCGCTTCATTGGATCGTCGTTCGAAGCGGCGGCCGATCGACACAACGGACTGTCGCCAACCTCGTGTCCGGGCACATCTAGTAGTCTGTCAAGGCCCACGCGTCATGCTGACCATCGGGAAGCATCCCCCGGCGAAGCCGCCCCGTCCGGTCGCCGCTGCGCTTCGCGCGGGGATGCTTCGATACCTCAGCATGACGACGGCAGCCGGGCACGATCGCTTTGACGGACTACTAGGGTGCCGCCTCCAGCTTCCACTCCTCGTATTCGCGAAGCGTCTTCTCGTCGGGTGGGTAGACGCCGAGGATGCTGGCGCCGCGCTCGATCTTGGCGAGGATGAACTCCTCCTTGTGCTCCTGATCGAGCGCGGCGCTCGTCACCTCCTGGGCCAGGGCGAGCGGAATGACGATCACGCCCTCGCCGTCGCCGGCAATCAGGTCGCCCGGCAGCACCGCCACGCCGCCGCAGGCGATCGGCACGTTGAGCTCGGAGGGATGGTGGATAGCAAACGAGATGTCCGGACTCTGGCCCCGCGCATAGGTCGGCAGTTCGAGGGTGCGGATCCCGGGCGAGTCGCGATACGAGCCGTCGGTGACGATGCCGGCCGCGCCGCGCACGCTGATCCGGGTCGCCAGAATGTGGCCAAGCGTGGCCGCCCGCGTGTCACCGCGGGCGTCGATGACGAGGACATCGCCAGGGCCGACGCTCTCGACGGCGATCCGCTGCTTGTTGGTGCGGTTGTCAAAATCTTGCGACCGTTCGAGGTCCTCCCGCATCGGGATGTAGCGCAAGGTGAACGCCTGGCCTGCCAGGCGTAAATCCGGCCGCAGCGGCGCGACGTCCTGCATCCACGCCCGCGCGATGCCGCGCTTGGCCAGCACCCCACTCAGCGTCGCGGTGCTGACCTGCCGCAGCGATTCCAGGATTGCCGGGTCAACTCGGTCGAACTCCATCTCCCCTCCTTGTCAACTAGGATCTACTTGCACGGCCCCGTCATTCCGAGCCGCCGCGAGGAATCGTCCCGTGTCTCCTACGGAGGCGAGATTCCTCGTTCCTCGGAATGACGAGGCGCCATGCGACCCTATCGGCCGCTTTTCGGACCGTCATCATCGAGCAGCTCAGGCTGGTAGGCGAAGAGCGCCGGCAACCCGCCTGTGTGCACGAAGACCACCGGATAGGCTGGATTGAGCTGCTGCTCTCGGATGTCGCGGATCAGCACGGCAAACCCCTTGCCTGAATAGACGGGGTCAAGGAAGACGCCTTCGGAGTGGGCCAGCAGCCGAATCGCCTCCCTCGCTTCAGGCGTCAGGATGCCGTACCCCGGCCCGGCAGCAGCCACCGTGCGGAACCGGCCATCGATTGGCGGCGGTTCCAAGCCCAGCAGCTCGGCGGTCCGCCGCGCCACGTCCAAGACAAACTCAGGACCATGGTGCGATGCACCGGGGTTCCCGCCGGTAATGCGCCACGGGGCGCCCAACAGGCCGGCGCCGAGCAGCAACCCGGCCTGCGTGCCGCCGTAGGAAGCGACGTACACGTCGCGGACGTCGAGGTCGCGACGGGCGCACTCCTCTGCCAGTTCGAGCGCGCATTCGACGTAGCCGACCGTGCCCAGCGGCTGGGACGAACCGTGGATCACGTACGGCCGGTTGCCCCGCGCTCGCTCCTCGCCGGCAAGCCGGTCCATCGTCGCGCTGACCGCCCCCGGTCCATCCCGCGCGATCTGCTCCGGCTCGACGAAGTGGACCTCGGCGCCGAGCAAATGGTCCAGGAGCAGGTTCCCTTGAAGCTCCTGATGCAACCCGCCGCCTTGCAGCACGAGGACAGGGTGCATGCCGACCGCCCGCGCCGCCGCGGCGCACTGGCGGGCGTGGTTCGACTGCGCCCGCCCGCCCCCGGCCACCAGCACGTTGCACTCCTGGCGCTGCGCCTCCCCCAGGAAGAAGTCGAGCTTCCTCACCTTGTTGCCACCGAAGGCGAGGCCGGTGAGGTCGTCACGCTTCAGATAGATTGGCGGTCCGCCCAGCTCCGCCGAGAGGCGCGGCAGCAATTGCAGCGGCGTCGGCAGGAACGCCAGACCGGCCCGCGGCAGCTTGTCGATGGCCGCGCGCAGATCTGACATCGTGACGTGGTCCGCCGTTGTTGTCATGTGGCCTGTCCCTCCGTCATCGCGGCCGGCCGGTAGCGCGGGTGGCCTTGCCGCTCCGTCTGTGCCCGCAACAGATAGCCGCTGCCCGTCGTGACGTAGAGGGTCCGCAAGTCATCCCCGCCCCACGTGCAGTTGGTTGGGCGATCGACGGGGACAGGGTGCTGCTCCAAAACCCGGCCTTCCGGGTCGAAGACGTAGATCATCGGCCCCGGGCCGCTCTGCTGCCAACCGGCCGTCGCTACGATATTGCCGTCGCTATCGAGGCACATCCCGTCGATGCCGCGATGAGGATAGAAAACATGGAGGACGCGGCGCGGACCGAGCGAGCCGTCCTCCGCGATCGGATAGGCCCATAGCTCGCGCTGCTTGCCCTCGCCGTACTCGCTCTGCGCGACGTAGAGGGTCTGCTCATCTGCCGACAGCAGCACGCCGTTCGGCCGAGTCGTGTCGAACGTCACGCGGGTGATGGACCAGCCGCCGTCCTGCCGCGGGTCCGCCCGAAACACCGACTCGTGACCCAATTCGAGATCGTCCCAATGCGGCCCATACCGTGGGTCCGAAAACCAAAGGCGCCCCCGCGCGTCGCTGACGAGGTCGTTCGGGCTGTTCAGCCGCCCGCCCTCGAACCGATCGGCGACGACCGTGGTGGTCGCCCCTTCGTAGCGCGCGACCCGCCGGCCGCCACCTTCACAGGCGTAGATTGCGCCGCCCGCTCCGAGCAGCAGACCGTTGGCCTTGTTCGTGCCCTCGCGGTAGACCGAACAGGCGCCGGTCGTCGGATCGTAGCGGTGGATGCGGCTGGCATCGCACTCGGTGAAAAGCAGACCCCTTCCGTCCCACACGGGCCCTTCGAGCAAGTTCGGGAACTCGGCGAGCGTCTCGAACGTCCAACTCATACGACGCGTTGACCTCCTCTGAGAAGCGGCAGAGGCGGCATTCTCGCATATCTAACGCCGGTCGCTGGTATCATGGAGCGTCGGAGGAATCTCGATGGATGTGTCGCTGACCCCCCAACTCGCGGCGTTGGTTCGCCAGAAGGTCGAAACCGGCCTCTATCACAGCCCCAGCGAAGTCGTCCACGAGGCGCTACGCCTGCTGGACGAGCGAGACCGCCACCTCCAGTGGCTCCGCGCCGAGCTGAAAATCGGACTCGACCAAGAGGCACGCGGCGAAGTCGTTGCCTGGACGCCCGATTTCATGGAGCGGCTGAAGCGGGAGGCCGACGAACGATCCCGCCTCGGATTGCCGGTCAAAGATGCCGTCAAGCCGTAACGTCGAGTTCTCCCACGAAGCCGAGGCCGACCCTCGAGAAATCCTTCAATACACGGATGAGACATGGGGCGAGACCCAGCGGGATGCGTACGCCGCCGCGCTCAACGACGCGTTTTCCCAGCTTGCCGAATACCCTGAGCTAGGCCCGGCACGACCTGCGCTCTTTTCTGGCTGCCGAGTCCGCCGAGTGCAGGAGCACGTCAACGTGTTCCGGATTCGCCGAGGCAGCGTCAGCGTGATCCGAGTTCTCCATTCCCGAGTGGATACCCCGATGGGAATGCCTGAATAGGGGCCAAACCCGAGACTGTTTGGTTATTCGGTCGCGTGAATCTGCCGGGCAACCGGCGGCGACGCCACCGCCAGCTTGCAAATTGCCGAGGCAATCGCCGAATCAGCAGATACGAGGCAGGAAGTGGCTCTGACGTAAACTGAACGGACCCAACGTTACAGACGTCGTGTAGGTGCGGATCGGGTGCCCTCTGGGCGATGTCCGCATCTACCACAAATCTGCCGTTGCACCCCACGTCACACCTGAAGGTGCCAACCGGCGCTTCTCCATGTAGAATCGAGACATGTCGTCGGTGTTCCGCCAATTACTGCATGGATTCGTCCAATGAACACCACCGTCATCCACATCCTCCACTACGGTCGTCGTTTCTACAGAGATGTCTCGTGCCCCTCGGCACGGGTCGTGCGTTTCGTCGTCGCATCTGGCTGATCTGGTCCGTCGTGCCGGGGCGCGCCAGCGCCCGTTCATGGATCGAACGCCATGAGTCACGGCCACCACGCCGTCGGTCGTCACCATCCGCGCGTCAAGCGGCGGGCGATGCACTACCAGCACGCCCTGCTCGCCCGCCACGCCCGCGGCCTACCGCCCCACCTGTTGCCCGGCATTACGGGCCGCACGAAGCGCCCGACCCGCTGGCGGGCCGCCTTGGTCGCCGGCACGCTCCTCTTTCTGATCACACTGACGCTCGGCATCGTCGGCACAGTCATCTCCAGCGCCGCCGCGGTCGGCGGCACGTTGCACGCCTACCGGGAGATCAACGAAGGGCTGCCGAACGCCGCCGAGATCGCCACCAACGCCTACGAAAGCGCCGCGATCTACGACCGCAACGGCGTGCTGCTGCAAGAGATTTCCCACCCGGAACAAGGATGGCGCACCTTCGTCGCGCTCGATCAGGTCTCCGAGGTCGCCGTCAACGCCACCATCGCCGCCGAGGACGCCACCTTCTGGAGCCACTACGGCATCGAGCCTTTAGCGATCCTGCGCGGCGCACTCATCATCGCCGGCGGCGAAGGTTCCTCCGGCGGCTCGACCATTACCCAGCAACTCACCCGCGGTCTCTACCCGGAGAAGATCGGCTTCGATGTCTCGCTGACGCGCAAGTTCAAGGAGATCCTGGGCGCGGTCGCCATCGACAAGGAGTACTCCAAGCACGACATCCTGGCGATGTATCTGAATCTGATCTACTACGGTCAGCGCTCCTTCGGCATCGAAGCGGCCGCCCAAACCTTCTTCGATAAGAGCGCCAAGGAGTTGAACTTGGCCGAGGCCGCGATGCTCGCCGGCCTCCCCCAAGCGCCCTCCTTCTACGACCCCACTGTCCGCTACGAAGAAGCCAAGGAGCGCCAGCGCTACGTCCTCGACCAAATGGTCAAGTACCGCTATATCACCCGCGCCGAAGCGGACGCGGCGGACGCCGTCTTGCTCCAGCCGAAGCGGCGCAACGGCGCGATCCAGCACGCACCCCACTTCACGAATTATGTCAAATCATATCTCGCCGAAACCTACGGCGAAGACGCCCTGTTCCGCGGTGGACTGAAGATCTACACCACCGTCGACGTCGAACTGCAAGACCGGGCGCAGCAGATCGTCAGCGAGCACGTCGCGGCGATGGCGCCCTACAACGCGCACAACGGGGCGATGGTCGTCATGGTCCCCTGGAGCGGCGAAATCCTGGCGATGGTCGGATCGGCCAACTTCGACGACCCGCTCATCGACGGCCAGGTCAACGTCGCCCTCTCCGAACGCCAACCCGGCTCCTCGATCAAGCCAATCACCTACGCCGCGGCCTTCGAGCTGGGTTGGAACCCAAACACGACCATCGTCGACGAACGGGTGCGTATCCCCACCCCCGGCGCCCCGGAACCTTACTACGAACCCCAAAACTACACCGGCCAGTACCACGGCCGCATTACGGTCCGCACCGCCCTCGCCAACTCGCTCAATATCCCAGCGGTCAAGACGATGCAGCGCGTCGGCGTCGACCGCTTCCTCGACCTCGCCCACCGGATGGGCATCAAAGACGGCTTGCAAGACCGGGAGAACTACGGTCTCGCCCTCACCCTCGGCGGCGGCGAGGTGCAACTCCTCGAGCTGACCAATGTCTATGGCACCTTCGCCAACAACGGCCGCTACGTGCCCGCGACGCCGATCCTGCGGATCGAGGACGGCCAGGGCAACGTCGTCTACGAGTTGGATCGCAAACGCGTCTACGACGAAGCCGATCAGGCGCTCAAGGCCGACTATGCCTACATGGTCTCCTCGATCCTCAGCGACAACGAGTCCCGCGGCATGATCTTTGGCCGCGGCAACCTCTTCGAGCAAACGTCGGAGCAACTCGGCCGCCCCACGACCGCCAAGTCCGGCACGACCAACGACTGGAAGGACAACTGGACGATGGGCTACACCACCGACGCGGTGGTCGGCGTCTGGGTCGGCAACAGCGACGGCAGCCCCCTCGCCCAGATCGACGGCATCCAGGGCGCCGGTCCGATCTGGTCGCGCATGCTCATCGAGCTCCACCAAAACCCCCGATTCGCCGCGATGCTCCTCGGCCCGAACGGCCGTCCCCTCCCCGCGGAATTTCAACGCCCCTCCGGCCTCGACGACGACGACCTCTTCTGCGGCTCCCGCGGCCGACCAAGCTGCAACACCGGCCGCGGCTCGGATTCCAACCGCGGCCCCGGCCAGGGCGGTCCGCCGGAACAAGACTTCGACGGCGACGAGGATGCGGAAGAGCAGCAAATCCAACCGGTGGGCGGGTGACGTTTGAGCATATCGACGCGGGCTCAACGCGACGACGTCAGTCGGCGCCGCGCGGGGCTCAAAGACCCCGCGCTGGACTCCGCACTCCCATAAGCCGGCTGAA
>JBOGUE010000310.1:0-9284 GCA_050695955.1 Thermomicrobiales bacterium
AGGCCATACTCTTCGCCTACGACCTGCCGTATGCGATCTCGCGCCTGCGGCAGGGCGACCCGGCCTACGCCGACCTCTCGCTCTCCGGGATGGACCACTTCATCCGGCCGCACGAACTTTTCATCAACCAGCTCCCGGCACGGCAGCAGCGGCTGCCGCAGGCCGACATCCAGACGGCTCTGCTGGCGCGACTGATCGAAACGCTCGCACCACAACCGCGCGTCTGGTACTACCCAGAGGCAACTGACCGCGGCGTCTTGGTCATGACCAGCGACGACGACTGGTCGACGATCGCGCAGTTCGAGACGCTGCTGGACGGTTTGCGACAGCGGGACGCCACGTGTTCCTTCTATATGGTGCAGGAGACGCGGGTGTCGGCTGCCCAGATGACCGAGTGGGAAGCCGGCGGCCATACCTTCTCGGTGCATCCGTCGGTCGAGGGGGACTACGGCGCGGCGGCGCCGGTCGACGCCGCCCAATCGACCTTCGCCGCCGAAATGGTCCGCGACAACGTCGAACGCCACCGGCGCGAGTTCGACCGGCCGGCGCGGACGATGCGCAACCATGCCATCCGCTGGCTCGGCTACGTCGACATGGCCCGCGTTTACGCCGAACTCGGCGCCCGCCTCGAATGCAATTACGTCAGCGTTCACCCGCTCGTCATCGGCCATCTGTGCGGGTCCGGCCGCCCTCTTCGCTTCGTCGACGTAGACGGATCCTTGATCGATTGCTTCCAGCAACCGACCCACTGGACGGAGGAAGCACTCGTCCACTCCGGTCACAGCGGCGGCGCGCATTGGCAGTTCGCGCGCGCGATCCGCGAGACCAACGGACTGATCGAGGCCGCCGCTCGTTCCTTCTACACGCCGATTTGCCTCAACTCCCATCCGGTCAGCTTCGCCACCTATTCCAGCCCGTTGATCGAGGCGAATTGGGACAAAGCGCGCGAGGAAGGGATGCAAATTGTGTCGGCCGATCGCTGGCTCGGCTGGACCGATGCCCGCGCCGGCGCCCGGGTCGTGGTTGATGGCGACGGGTGGGCGGTCGAGTCAGGCGCGGCGGCGCCTGCCCTGACGCTCCTCTTCCCTCCAGGCTCCGCGCCGACCGTCGACCTCGGCGAGTGTACGGAGCAGGCCCTTTGGGGCCGCCCATACGGGGCAGTTACACTGCGCGGGCTCGCCGCGGGCGAGCGGCGCCCAATCCGCACGGAGGCGCCTGTACACTGAACGTGAATCTGCAACAAGCAATATGCAACATGCAACATGGAGCATCCGACCCATGGCGGTTCAGGCCCAGGCCGAAGCACCATCCGGCACCAATTATCAGGTCCGCGCCCTCGAACGCGCGCTCGACATCTTGGGCGCCTTCAGTGTGTCGACGCCGGAACTGACGATCACGAAGTTGGCGGAACTGGCCGGATTGCCTAAGTCGACAGTCATCCGCCTGGTTTCGATCCTGGTCGAACGGCGCTATCTCGAACGCGTGCCGGAGACGGAGCTGCTGCGCATCGGCGTCCGCCTCTTCGAGATCGGCAGCATCTACATCCAAACGACATCGCTGGAAACGGAGGCGCGGCCGATCATGGCCCGGCTAGCCAACGAAACCGGCCAAACGGCCAATCTCGGCGTCCTGGACCAAGGTGACCTGGTTCACATCGCGATCGAGGCTCCCGATCGCCCGCTGCGCTATTGGGCGACGATCGGCAAGCGCGAGGACGCGCACTATACCGGTTTGGGCAAGGCACTTCTGGCCGCGATGGCCGCGGGCGAATTCGAACGCCATTTGGCCCAACACACCCTGGTCCGGCAAACGGAAAAGTCGATTACCGACCCGGAGGAGTTGCGAGTGGAACTGGCGCGCGTTCGCGCGCAGGGTTACGCCCTGGACGACGAGGAATCGACTCTCGGCATCCGCTGCATCGCCGCCCCGGTGCTCGACCAGTCGGGCAAAACGGTGGCGGCCGTGAGCATCTCGGGAAGCAAGGCCGAATTCGCGGACAACGTGATGCCCGAATACGTGGCGGCGGTCGTCCGCACGGGCCGGGACATTTCGCGGCGGCTCGGCAGCGGCGGCGCAACAGACTGATCGAAAGGCAGAACAGTGAGCATCATCAAGGTCGGGGTCGCCGGCCTGGGCCAGGGCCGCGCCCACGCCCGGGCATTCCAATCGCTCGGCGGCAGCCGCGTCGTCGCGGTCTGCGACCGCGATCGCCAACTGGCCGAGCGGGCAACCCAAGAAATGGAGGTCCCATGCGCCTACGGCGACCTCGACGACATGCTCGCGGATCGCGACGTCGATCTGGTCGTGATCGCGACGCCGGACCACATGCACGGACGTCACGCGATCGCCGCGCTCGAAGCCGGCAAGCATGTGCTCTCCGAAATCCCGATGGCCCTGACGATCGAAGAGTGCGAACGCATCGTGGCGCTGACGCGCGCCTCCGGTCTGAAATACCAGATGGGCAATCAGGTCCGCTACGCCCATTGCCTACAGGATGCCAAGCGACTTGCCGCGGAAGGCGCCTTCGGCGAGATCTTCTACGGCGAGGGGGAATACCTCCACAACATGGCGGATGTGATGAGCCGCCACGGCGACGACCACTGGCGGGTAGACCTAAAGGAGCCGCAAACGACCCTCCTCGGCGGCGGTCCGCACGCCATCGACACGTTACGCTGGCTGATGGGCGTGCGCTTCATCAGCGCCCAGGCGTTTCAAGCCGATCAGGTCACTCGCTGGGGCACGATCCACACGACCGCCGCCCTCTTCAAGGCCGACAACGGCGCCGTCGCCAAGGTCACCGTCTCCTACGGCATGGCGCGTCCCTACTGTCTCTACTACTCGGTCTACGGCACCGAAGGGAGCTTCGAGCGGACGCGGGATCAAGGTCCGATGGCCGAGGAGACGACGAATCTGCACTACCACGAGGACTTCGCCGGCACCGACCGGATGATCCCGGTTCGTCTCGCCAACTTCTCCAACCCACGCCTCGCCCGCCACGGCGTCGCCATGGGCGCCGGCCACGGCACGATGGAATACGAGCAAGCGGCCGACCTCCTCGACGCCATCCTCCACGACCGCGAGCCGTCGCTCGGTCCGGCCGAAGCCGCCGCCTCGATTGTCCCAGCGATCTGCGCCCTGGCGTCGGCCTGGCAAGGCGGCGGTCTGGTCGAGATTCCGTCGCTCGATGGATGACAGCCCATCACCCTCCACGCGAATCTATCGCGCGGTGGGTCTGAACGAAGCCCGCGCCATCTTGGAGATCGGCGGCTTCAGGTGCCGTCCTGGGTACGGCTATGACGATGGCAAGTGGTTTGCAGCCTCATTCGAGGATGCCGTGCGCTGGGGTCGGGCGTTCCAGCGATTCTCCCTGACACGGCCCTTTCGCGTCGCGGCAGCCTGGCTTCCGAGGAACTATCTCGCTGAGGTCGAGTTTCACGAGCGGTGGGACGCCATCGGACCGGCCTACTACGTTCGGGAAGACCAGTTGCCTATACTTCACCAGGCAGGCGCGGTCACGATCTTCGACTCAGTTTTCAACGCGGAGGATGACTGATGACGCGATCGCCCGAAGAATTAGGGTACATCGAAGCGGAGCTCACGACGCGGCGCGCGGAAGATGGAGGCCGCAAAAATCCGATCAGAACGGGCTACCGACCGAACTGGTGGTTGCCCGGCGAAGCAGGTCACGTTTGGGCCGGCGGGACGGTCGAGATCGTCGGAGCCGACGAGCTTGCGCTGGGTGCTACCGGGACGATTCGCATCTATCCACTCGTGCCAGAGGTCTGGGACCAAGTCCGGGCCGGATCTCCATTGGAGATGTGTGAGGGACCTGTATTGGTCGGCAAGGGTACGGTGACCCGTGTTGTACCGGCTGCCGTGCCCGCCGGGGCATAACAGTGCCGCGAACATCAATCCTTACAGCCGATACCGCTCGACCACCTCTTCGTCGATCTCGATCCCCAACCCCGGCCCGTCCGGGAAGCGCACCATCCCGTTCTCCAGCGGAAACCGCTCGACCGTCAGCGCCTGATTCAAGGCGGTTTCCTGCACGCAATACTCGAAGAAGGTGACGCGCGGCATGGCAGCCAAGACGTGCAGCGAGGCGGCCTTGATGATGCCGGTGCTCCAGGAGTGGGTGACGGTCATCACGCCGCGCAGATCGGCCATCTGGGCAATCTTGAGGCACTCGCTGATGCCGCCGGCGCGGGTGACGTCGGGTTGGATGACGTCGACCTTGCCCCGGTCCATCAGCTCGCGGAAACCCCAGCGGGTGGCGTCCTCCTCGCCGGCCGCGATCCGCGTCTCGACCGCGTCGGCCAACTTGGCGTAGCCGTCGAGGTCGTCCGGCATCAGCGGTTCCTCGATCCAGTAGGGGCGGAACTCTTCGAGTCGGCGAACCATGCGGATGGCGTGGTCGGCGTCCGGCCAACCGAGGCCAATGTCGAAGAGGAGCTCGACCTCATCGCCGGCGGCCTGCCGGGCGGCGCGGGCGAGAGCGACATCGAGCTTCGGGTCGCGGCCCCACGGCCCCCAACCGAGCTTGATCGCGGTGAAACCGCGTGCGACGAGGCCGGCAACGACCTGGTTGGTCTCCTCCGGCGTCTCCGGCATGAGGGTGCTGGCGTAGGCGCGGATCGAGTCGCGATGCGGACCGCCGAGCAGGCGCGACACCGGCTGCCCCAGCGCCTTGCCCGTGATGTCCCAGAGCGCAATGTCGATCCCGCTCATGGCGTGGATGGCGGGACCGCGCCGGCCGTAGTAGACCGAGCCGCGGTACATCTTCTCCCAGAGGCGGTCGATCTCGAGCGGGTTCTCGCCGATGAGCAAAGCGCGCAGGCCACTGGAGATGGCGTGCGACGGCGGCGCGTCCACGATCGCTTTGATCACCGGCGGCAATGAATCCACCTCGCCAATGCCGGTAATCCCCTCGTTGGTATGAACGCGAATCAAGAGCGCGTCCTGGCTGCCGTCGGCTTTCGAGACGTCCATCTCCGGCTGCCGCAAGATAATCGCCTCGACGTCGGTGATTTTCAAGCGTTCGTTCCTTTCGAGTTTCAAACTACCTGCAATCGGCCGCCAATTCCTGCCGTCCTGTTCTCAATGCGGACACGATCACGTCTTGTGTCCTCAATGAGAACACGATAGAGTACCGGCACCAGAGCGTCAACGGCGAAACTCGTGTGCTGAATCCATTGCCCACGAAGGAGGGAACTGATGCGTCACGTGTCTGAGATAGCCTACCTGAACGATGTCCTCCGTGGCAGGCTCTCCCGCCGGGAACTGATGCGGTTCGCCGCGGCTGCCGGCATCAGCGCGCCCGCGACCGCCGCGCTCCTCCGAACGCGCGACGCGTCGGCCCATCTCCAAGACGGCTCGCCGGTGGCAGAAACGGAATGCACCGGCGCGATTACCTGGGCGCTCTCGTCCGATCCGGTCAATCTCATCCCGTACGGCGGCGTCTCCACCTCGAACATGCATGGCAAGGAGTTGATGTACGACTCCTTGCTGGCTTGGGACAAGGATTTGGCCATCCAACCGGCCCTGGCGGAGTCGTATGAAGCCGCGCCGGACGGCACGAGCTATACCTTCCACTTGCGCCAGGGTGTCTTGTTTCACGACGGCGTCGAGATGACGGCGAAGGACGTCGTCTACTCTTTCGGCCTGGCGCTCAATCCACCGGAGCCGGGTATTCAAGTTGCATTCCTGGCCAACGTCGGCCCGGTCGAGGCCCTGGACGACTATACGGTGAAGATCACGATGACGCAGCCCGACCCGACGCTGCCAGGCGTGATCGCTTGGACACGTTACACGCCAATCGTGCCCGAGGGCATCGCTGATCGCATCAATCTCCTCAGCGAGGGGATCGGCACCGGACCCTTTAAGCTCGTCGAATTCGTGCCGAACGATCGCGTCGTCTTCGAGTGCTTCCCAGACCACTGGAACGCGAGCGTCCCGTGCATCAAGGACGTGACGCTGAAAGTGTTAGCGGACGAGCAGGCGCGAGTCGCGGCGGTGCGCTCCGGCGAGATCGACGGCGGGACGTTCACCGCCGACGTCGTCAGCACGCTTGAAAACGACGATTCGTTGACCGTGCTTCGCGGTCTTTTCGCCGCGCCACGGGTGATCCACCTTAACACGGTCAACGACGTGCCCTGGCGCGACGTCCGGGTCCGGCAAGCGATCAATCTGGCGATTGACCGCCAGGAAATCATCGACAACGTCTACGGCGGCGAAGCAGAGCTGTCCGGCCCGATTCCGCCCGGCTACGGTGATTGGTCGCTGGCCAATGACGAACTCGCCGCCTATTTCACCGTCGACCTCGAGCAAGCCAAGCAACTCATGACCGACGCCGGATACGCGGACGGGTTCGACGTCACCCTCCAGGCCATCTCCGCGCCCCGCGAATACACGCAGATTGCCGAGGTCATTCGCGAACGCTTGCAAGCAATCAGTATCAACGTCTCCGTCGAGCCGCTCGAGATCGGCACCTTTGCCAAGAATATCGGCGACGGCACATTCGAGTGGGCCTCGACAGGCCGCGGCATGCGGGGCGACCCCAGCGGCTTCGTCGTCGACTACCGAACGGGTACAACGTTGAACCAGAAGTGGTTCGGCGACGGCTGGGCGAATGAAGAGCTCAACAGCCTCTATGACGAAGCGCTGGCGACGACCGATCAGGCCGCGCGCCACGAGGCGTATCGCCGCATCCAGCAGATCATCCTGGACGGGGCTGTCAACATCTTCACCGTGCAACCATACAAGTTCCATGTGGTGCGCAATCGCGTCGAAGGGATGTACGTGTCGTACACCGACTTCCACGAGGGTCTGCGCACGTCGTGCGTGACGAAGGAGTAGAAACGCGGTTTCGGATGCTGGGTGCTGGGTGCTGGGTGCTGGGTGGCGGCTGGGGGATGGGGTCGTAATGTCGGGAGCCACGATTGGCCAAGTACGTCTTTAGGCGCATGCTCATGCTCATCCCGACGCTGGTCGGGATGAGCGTGCTCATCTTTTTAATGTTGCGCCTGTTGCCGGGAGATATCGTCGACATCATCGCCGGCGCGGACCCGCAGGCGGACGATGCGGCGCGGCAGAAGCTGCGGGAAGCAATGGGGCTGTCCGATCCGATCCCGGTGCAGTACGTCAAGTGGCTGGGTGACTTGCTGCAAGGGGATCCAGGGACATCGCTGCGCTCGGGCAAGCCGGTTGGCGAGCTCCTGCTCAGCAGTTTGCCGATCACCATCGAGCTGGCCTTCCTGGCGGTGATCATCGCCACGGTCGTCGCCATTCCGCTCGGCGTGATCTCGGCGGTGCGGCGGGATACGGCGCTCGACTTCTCGTCGCGGGTGGCGGGGCTCGTCGGCCTCTCCCTGCCGAGCTTCTGGATTGCGACGCTGATCCTGCTCTTTACCTCCAAGGTCTTCGAATGGGTGCCGTCGATCCGCTACATCTCGCTCTTCGACGACCCCTGGGGCAACCTCAAGCAGATGTTCCTTCCGGCCTTCGCCATCGCCATTCAACTCATGGCGATCGTCATGCGCATGACGCGCACGACGATGCTCGAAGTGCTGGGGCAAGACTACGTACGCACGGCGCGGGCGAAAGGTCTGCGCGACCGGGTCGTCGTCTACCGCCACGCGCTGCGCAACGCGCTCATTCCCGTCATTACCGTGATCGGCTTTCAGCTCGGGGCGTTGATGGGCAGCTCCGCCATCGTCGAAGTCATCTTCGGCCTCAACGGCATCGGCTACACACTCCTCCAGGCCATCTTCAACCGCGACTACCCATTGGTTCAGGCGGCGACGCTCTATCTGGCGGTCGTCTACGTTCTGATCAACCTCGTCGTGGACGTGCTTTATGTCTACCTCGATCCACGGATCAAACAGGGATGAGCGTCGTTGACGGAAGGCGGAAGAGCTCGCCGTCCCGAGAGCCTTCCCCGATCGCAAAGCGGGGAACCGAGGGATCGGAGAGAGAGGCGGAAGGCGTCAGCGGCACGGACGCGGCCGTGCTGACCGTACCGGGACGGCCGACGCGGAACTGGTGGTCGTTGCCGCACCGGTGGCGGAATCCGATTGGGATCGTCGGTGCGGTGGTGGTGCTGTTGACGATCCTGGTCGCGGTGGCGGCGCCGTTGATCGCGCCCTATGATCCGGACGCCCAGGAAAGCGAACGACTGCTCGGTCCGAGCTGGGACAACCTGATGGGGACCGACGAGCTGGGGCGCGACACTTTCTCGCGCATCGTCTTCGGGGCGCGGGTGTCGTTGCAGGTTGGTATTATCTCGGTCCTCGTGGCCATGGTCGCCGGGGCAGCCCTCGGCGTCCTCGCCGGCTTCTTCGGCGGGCGGCTCGATGGGTGGTTGATGCGGGTGGTGGACATCCTCTTTGCCTTCCCCGGCCTGGTGTTGGCGATCGTCATCGCTGGCCTGCTCGGTCCCAGCCGCAACAATGCGATGATCGCGATCGGGGTGATTTATGCTCCCGCCTTTGCCCGGGTCATCCGCGGCTCGGTCCTCTCGGTGATGAGCGAGCCGTACATCGAGGCGGGCCGGGTGATGGGGGCGACCAGTAGCCGCCTGGTCCGGCAACACGTCCTGCCGAACATCGTGGCGCCGCTGATCGTGATGGTGACCGTCTATCTCTCGAGCGCGATCCTGGCCGAAGCCGGTCTCAGCTTCCTCGGGTTAGGCACGCAGCCGCCACAACCGTCCTGGGGTGGCATGCTCAACATCGCGCGCACCTATATGGAGATCTCGCCCTGGATGGCGATCTTCCCGGGGCTGGCGATCATGATCGTCGTCCTCGGCTTCAACTTCCTCGGCGACGGTTTGCGGGACGTGCTCGATCCGCGGTTGCGGGTACGGTAGGGCGGCAAGAACGGCGAGGAATGGTAGGGGCAGACCTGTGTATCTGCCCTGGTTCGATGGCGAGACCGCCGGCACTCGAACGCGAGCAGGCACGTCGATCTGCCCCTTGGAGACGATATGGGACGCAACAACAAGGAGGAGGAATGGGAAGCAGGGGATTTCGGGCTGGGGTGGGACGAGTGGTGATCAATCCGCCGCTGACGGCGCCCCATGCGAACTGGGGAGCACAGGTACACGTCCTGCCGGATGGGATCGAGGCGGACATTTGGGCAACGGTGCTTGTCGTCGCCGACGACCTCGAGATGGCGGCGTTCGTCGATCTCGATCTGATTATCCTGACGGCGGATGAAAGTCATGCGGTCCGCGAGGCGGTGGGGGCGGTCCTCGGGATTCCGGTCCGCGCCGTGCGCGTCTCGGT
>JBOGUE010000311.1:0-5654 GCA_050695955.1 Thermomicrobiales bacterium
GGCGTGAACATACCAGTTTCGGTGACGGTCAATGGAGAGCCACGACACGCGGAAGTGGAGCCACGGACGCTGCTCGTGCAATATCTGCGGGACAACCTGGGGTTGACCGGGACGCACCTCGGCTGCGAGACGAGCCAATGCGGCGCATGTACCGTCCTGTTGGACGGCCTGCCGGTCAAGAGTTGCACCGTGCTGGCGGCGCAGGCCGACGGCCATGAGGTGACCTCGATTGAAGGTCTGGCCCCACGCGGCTCCCTGCATCCCGTGCAACGGGCCTATTGGGAAGAACACGGTTTGCAGTGTGGCTACTGCACGCCTGGCATGGTCATTTCGACCGTCGCCTTGCTGCACGACAACCCGAATCCGAGCGAACAGGAGATTCGGCACGCTCTGGAAGGCAATCTCTGCCGCTGCACAGGCTACCACAACATCATCAAATCGGTGCAATCGGCCGCCCAAAAGCTGGCGGCTGGCGCCGGTCCGGAGCCGTACGACGGCCGATAGCAGTAGTCAGTAGCCAGTAGTCAGTAGTCAGTCGAACGGACGCGGCAATCACAATCGATATCCCGACTGTCGGCCAACTACTGACTACGGACTACTGATTACCGACTACTAACGCCTACGTAGATAGGGGGAGCGCGTGAATCCTGCGCCATTCGAGTATCACAAGGCCGGGAGCGTCGACGAGGCGATCGGCCTCCTTCAGCAGTTCGAGGGCGAGGCCAAGTTGTTGGCGGGCGGGCACAGCCTGTTGCCCGCCATGAAGCTGCGGCTGGCGCAGCCGGGTCACCTCATCGACCTCGCCGGCATTGCCGGCCTGAGCGGCGTTCGGCGGGACGGCAACACCATCGTCGTCGGCGCGCTGACGACTCACCACGATGTGGAGCATGACGAGACAGTACGGCAAACGCTGCCTGTGTTGGCCGAGGCTGCCGGCGTCGTCGGCGATCGCCAGGTGCGCAATCGCGGCACCATCGGCGGCACCCTTGCCCACGCCGACCCGGCGGCGGACTATCCCGCAGCTGTTCTGGCGCTCGACGCCGAGATCGCGGCGACCGGGCCGTCCGGTTCGCGGACGATCCCGGCCGGCGAGTTCTTCGTCGACTTCCTGACCACGTCGCTCGAACCAGAGGAGGTGCTGACCGAGATCCGCATCCCGGTTCCGGCCGAGCGGTCGGGGACGAGCTACCAGAAGCTGGCGAACCAGGCGTCCGGCTTTGCCATGGTCGGCATCGCCGCCGTCGTCACACTCGGCGCGGACGGGTCGTGCCAGGACGTGCGGATCGGCATCACCGGTGCTGGCTCGCACGCGGTCCGGGCCACGGCCGTCGAGGACGCGCTGCGCGGTTCAGCGCTCGACGACGCGGCGATCCAGGCGGCGGCCGAGCACGCCGGCGAGGGAGTCGACTTCCTCGACGACATCCACGGCTCGGCCGAGTACCGGCGCCGTGTCACGATCGGGCTGACCCAGCGGGCGATCCGGACCGCCGTGGACCGTGGCGGACGCTCCTAACTCCGGTGACGGCCCCATCCGATCGATCTCGGTTGTCATCCCCGCCTACAACGAGCGGGGCACGATCGCCGAGATTCTGCGCCGGGTGCGGGCCGTCCCCATTCCCAAGCAGATCATCGTCGTCGACGATTGCTCGACCGACGGCACGACTGCCTTACTCCGGCAGGAGGCCGCGGCCGGCGACGTCGAGTTGATCGTCCATCAACTGAATCAGGGGAAGGGCGCCGCGGTGCGCAGCGGGCTTGCCCGCGTCAGCGGCGACGTCGTCATCATCCAGGACGCCGACCTCGAATACGACCCCGATGACTACCCCGCGCTCCTGGCGCCGATCGAGAAGGGCGTCGCCGATGTCGTCTATGGATCGCGCTTTCTCGGCCCGCACAAGGCGATGTACTTCTGGCACAGCGTCGGCAACAAGCTCCTGACGCTCGTTTGCAACGTCCTCTTCGACACGACGCTGACCGACATGGAAACCTGCTATAAGGTCTTCACCGCCGGCGTCGCGCGGAACCTGCGCCTGCGTTCGAATCGCTGGGGTTTCGACCCAGAGATCACCGCCAAAATCCTCAAACGCGGCCACCGCATCTACGAGGTCCCCATCTCCTACGCCGGCCGCGAGTTCCACGAGGGCAAGAAAATCACCTGGAAAGACGGCTTCGTCGTCTTCTTCGCATTGATTCGCTATCGGCTGTTTGATTAAACCTCCCCGTCACTCCGAGCCGGAGCGAGGAATCGTCCCGTCGTTATGAACACGGGACGATTCCTCATTACTCTCGGAATGACGGGGGGCCTATTCCTCTGACAGGTTCAGCACGATCACGATCACGCCGTTTCCGTCCTGATCGCGGGAGATGAAGGTCGCCGTGCCAATGGCACCTTCGTACTCCGCCGGACCCTCAGTAACCTCGACCTGCATGACAAGTGTTGCCGGGCGTAGTTCCGGATCGCCATCGAAGTACGTCCAGAACTGCGACGACTCGTCGTCGAACGGGGAGTAGGCGTCAAAAACCGTGTCGCCGATCTCGATTCGAGGCAGGTCATCGTTCGCCTCTGAATCGAAGTCGACGGTACCGGTCAGAGCGCTCCCAGGATTGCTCACTGGCCCGGCAACGAGGTTCTCATTAGTCTGAAGCGGACCAATCACCAGAAAGTCGCCGGACTCGTCGCGTGAATACCAACCGACAAGCGTGGCAATACGTCCCCGCGCTTCATTCTCGTCTTCGCCTTCGTCCCCCACCGGCGTGCCGTCTGCCTCCGGCGTCGCGTCATCTTGGGCTCGCACGCCGGTGTTTGGACCCGCCAGCGTCACGAACGTGGCCAAGAGGAGCGTGAGCGCCGCGAACGCGAGCAGTCGAATTCTCATCTCATCCCTCCACTGATAGGCCGCGGGGCCTGACGCAACGGTGCACCATAGACACCGGTCCCGTCAACCTTTGTCCAAAGGTCACAATCAACGTGCTCCGATCGTTCCGGCCGTCGCCAGCGCCGCGGACTGCCGCCCCTCGAGTAATTTCCGGACCCGGGTTGCCACAATCTCAGCCTCGCCTTCCTGCAGGAGATGCGGGCTGAAGGCGACGCTGGCCGGGTCGTTCAGCACTACTTCAATCGGCGATTCGTCCCTCCGTAGCACCTCGACGAAGCCATCCCGATCCCAGGGCGCGCGCGGACCAAGGCGCAGGATTACCCGTGGGATCGGTTCGCCGGCTTCGTTCGTCTCCACCCGCGCAACCGTCACGCCATCGGGTTCTACGTCCTGCCAGGCGGCGATCCACTGATCGACGACGGCGCTCCAGCGCGCGGCGTCGCCGTCGTGGTCCCGGTTGACATACGTCTCGACCGCGGTGAGCAGACCGATCATCGCCTCCTTGGAGACCTTCATCGACCGGGCGATCTTCTGGAACGGCGGGCCGTTGAGGTGCATCTTACTCACTATTTCGGCCGTGCCGGCGCAGAGACCGCTGTTCTGCGGTCCGGCCATCGCCTTGCCGCCGCTGAAGATGGCGAGGTCGGCGCCGAGCCCGGCCGTGAAGTGCCACAGGTTGGAAACCGGCGGCACCTGCGCCGCGGCGTCGACGATCACCGGCACGCCCCGAGCGTGCGCACGCTCAATAACGAACGGCAGGGGAAGGGTGTTTCGATTGAGATGCGACCCGGCGAAGTAGAAGACGGCGGCGGTGCGTTCGGAGATCGCCGCGTCGAGTTCCCACGGCGCCGTCTCCAGGGTGTGGCCGATCTCGACGAGCTTCACCCCGACCTGACGGATCGCTACGTCGTACCAGTTGCGCTGGGTGCGATGAACGATGACCTCGTTCTTGAGCCCGGCCAGGTCGTTCGGCAACCGCGCCATGATGGCGGGATCGTCGCCGGCGACGCAAGCCGCGGTGGCAATCGCCAGTCCGGCCGCCGCGCCGTTGCTGACGTAGGCCGCTTCGTTGCCCGTCAGTTCCGCCAATCGCTGCCCGACCGCTTCCTGCAACGCCACCACGTCGACGAATGCGCCCGCCGCGTCAGCCATCGCCCGCGCCACGTGTGGCGCCATGATCGACCCGCCCAGCCGGGTGTACGTCGTCGCGCAGTTGATCACGGGCCGCAGCCCCAGTCGCCGGTAGGTTTCCATCGCGCTCCTCGTTCATTGTGTGGTGATCCCGCTCCGGGGCGGACATTGTAGACCGTGACACCGGACGTCGAGCGCCCGCGTGCTATCATCGCGCCGTTGCCCCGCGCCGTTTGTCGCGGGGCTTGTCATAAACAGTGAAGCCAATCGGGGAGCGGACCAACAGTGGGCGAGGTGATCGACGGCACGGTAGCGCTGGTCTTTCCGGGGCAGGGGAGCCAGTTCGTGGGGATGGGGAGGGAGTTGCTCGACGCCTCTCCTGCCGCGAAACAGGTCTTCACCGATGCGGAACGGATCCTCGGCGTCCCGCTCACGGAATTGATGTTCAACGGACCCGGGCCGGAACTCGAGGACACGATCAACGCCCAGCCCGCCATTCTCACCGCCAGTTACGCCGCCCTTGTCGCGATCCGGGAACGTGTCACCGCGAAGAACCTGACGCTCACCCCGGCGATGGTCGCCGGCCATTCTCTCGGCGAGTTCACCGCTCTGGTCGCCGCCGGCGGGCTGACCTTCCCGGACGCTCTCGCGCTCGTGCGTGAGCGTGGGCGATTGATGAAACAGGCTGGGGAGGAAGTACCCGGCGCGATGGCGGCCGTCCTGGGTGTGGACGACGCCGTCCTGGCTGAGGTTTGCGCGGAGGCGAGCGACGCGGGCGTGGTGGTGATCGCCAACGCGAACTGTCCCGGCCAGACGGTGATCTCGGGCGAAGTCGCCGCCATCGAGCGCGCGATGGCCTTGGCCAAGGAGCGCGGTGCGAAGCGCGCCGTCCGCCTCGGCATCAGCATCGCGTCCCATTCGCCACTCATGGCGCGGGCCTCCGCCAGCTTTGCTGAATGCGTTGCCCAAACGCCGCTCGCCGATCCCAGCGTGCCCGTCGTCGCCAACGTCACCGCCGCGCTGCTGACGACCGCCGCCGAGATTCGCCAGGAGCTGTCAGTCCAGATCGAGCGGCCGGTGAACTGGACCGGCTCAGTACAGGCGATGATCGCCGCCGGCGTCGACGTTTTCCTTGAAATCGGCCCCGGCAACGTCCTGGCCGGTCTGATCAAACGCATCAACCGCGACGTTCACATCCGCGGCATCTCCGACCTGGGACTCGATTTACCCGCCGGCGTCAAGGCGGCCTAGAGATCAGAACTCGGCATGCCCCAATCCCGCATCATCTTCTCAACGTCTGAGCCTTATTTTCCCGCGGCGAAACAGGAGCTGCTGGCGGCATTCGAGGGCGCTCGCGTCGAGCGCCTCGGGCCAGAGGTTGGCTGCCTGGAAGCTGAAGATCTCGATATCGCCGCCGTCGTCGAGGCATGCCAGGGCCGCCCCGTGGTCTTCGTGCGTCATCTGATGCGAGAAGTGGCGCGCATCCACTTCGACAACGTGAGCGACCACCTTGACGCGGTCGCAACAGCAATCCAAAGACACGTGGAGGATGCCCCCGTTAACGATGAACCTGCCTTACAGGTCTGGACCACCGGCCAGGTTCCCGGAAACCTTCGCGCGGACGAATTGCGAATGCGGCTCGCCGAT